>JAUVBH010000302.1 GCA_030591285.1 Thermoplasmatota archaeon | reverse complement strand
GAGATGACAGATGTTCTAAGGGAGTTCCCGCACCTTGAAGATCCCAGGACCAAGGAACCTCTTATGGCGAGAACCGTTCTCATCGCAAATACATCCAACATGCCGGTTGCTGCGAGGGAAGCTTCCGTGTACACTGGGATCACCATCGCTGAGTACTACAGAGACATGGGGTATGATGTTGCGCTAATGGCGGATTCCACTTCAAGATGGGCAGAGGCCCTGAGGGAGATCTCTGGAAGACTCGAGGAGATGCCCGGCGAGGAAGGATATCCTGCATATCTTTCATCAAGACTGGCAAATTTCTATGAGAGAGCCGGTTCCGTGGATTGTGTTACAAGTGGTGAAAGGACTGGTTCGATATCGGTCATCGGAGCTGTATCACCACCAGGAGGAGATTTTTCCGAACCTGTGACCCAGAACACATTGAGGATCGTTAAGGTCTTCTGGGCGTTGGATTCCAATCTTGCTGACAAACGTCATTTCCCCTCCATCAACTGGTTGAAATCCTACTCTCTGTACCTTGATAAGGTTGAGGATTGGTGGAAGACATCGATCTCAAAAGATTGGCTGGACCTCAGGAACGAGGCCATGACACTTCTGCAACAGGAAGCCGAACTCCAGGAGATCATTCAGCTCGTTGGACCGGATGCTTTGCCACCCTCTCAGCAGGTGACCCTTGAGACCACAAGGATGCTCAGGGAGGATTTCCTTCAACAGAATGCGTTCCATGATGTGGATTCCTTCTGTCCCGAATCCAAACAGGTTGAGATGCTCAGGACCATTCTCCATTTCAATGAACTTGCCCAAAAAGGAGCTTCAAGAGGAGTATCCGTTGAAACCATAAGGGGTGCAAAATGCATGGTATCCATTTCCAGGATGGCAAAGATGCCCAATGAGACCTTCTCGGAATCATTGAAGAAGGTTGTCCAGGAGATCGAGACCGAACTATCTGCAATGTAAGTGTTTGTTGTTATCAAAACCGATAATCGATACATATCTTTAATAAGGTGCTTGTATGATTAGGCCGATAATAGTCATTTTGACTGTGTAGGGTGGTATAGATGGCGAATATCATGATAGTGGATGATGAACCCACGATCCAGCAGCTCATGGCCATCATTCTTGAGGACATGGGACACACAGTCGTCGCTCAATCGTTGAACGGTGAAGTTGCTCTGAAAACCTATCAGGAATTGGGTGAGAAACCTGATCTGCTGATCATCGATCACCGAATGCCGATAATGTCAGGAACCGATCTGGCACAGGCGATATTGGAACTCAAGAAAGAGCAGGGAATTCTATTTCTCACAGCCGATGAATCGGTGAAAGAGACGGTCTATGCGCTTGGCATTGAGAATTTCCTTGAGAAACCCGCAGATATTGATACCATCAGGGAAGCTGTGACAAAAGCACTGGCCTGAATTATTTTCTCCTGATCTTCTGCACCTTCTTCTTTTGTGTTTTCTTCTCTTTTTCAAATAGTTCCAGATCGACCCCAAGTGCTACATCAAGAGGCATTGAAGATATCTCTGATTGTTTCCCTTTTGTTTCCAGCTTCACAGCATTTTTTAAGGCGTCCAATATCCTTGGAACCGCAGATCTTGGTAGGATTATCTGTGTACTGGCAACATAGTAAGGGCCACCAACTCCCTCTATGATCTCATTGTATAGATGGAGACGAAGGTCATCCTCGGTCCATTGAGGAACGGCACCTATGACATAGTGACTACGATGATCAGAACTTCTAACGATCTTGATATGATCAGATGTCTTCTTTCCCTTTTTCGAGATTTCAGCCATGATATCACCCGGTTATTTTCTCTATGGAGATACACCTTGGACCGTATCTAAGAGGGATGATCTGAATATCCGGGAGCTCGAGTTCCTTATCGATATTGTTCCTGGAATTCAGTTCTTTATAGATCTCGTGGACCATGAAATATGCACGGTCACCCATGGGTGTAGTGTTGTAGAAAGAGTAATCCCTTCTTCCGTCCAAGTTGTTGTAATTTTTCTCAATTATCCCGGATCTGCTCAAGATCTTCAGATGATAAGCAGCAGTGGTTGGAGGAATATTCCCCTCGTTTACGATCGATTTGAAGCTGATCCCTTCATCATCACTTGAGAAGATCAATTGGAAGATCTTCCTTCTGATATCCTCTTTCATTGAATACAATATGTCTATAATGTTGGATATTTCATATTCATCACCCATGAAAGTCCATCTCCAGAGATAATAATACTATATGGTTTGAATGTATTCAAATCTATTTGAACTTATTGTTTGTCAAGGGTCATTGGAAGATAATATCCTATGTTTTTACGTGTTTTCAGGTGTAAAATCTGATAAAAGTAGGACAATCCTTAAATATCTCACATATCAACTATAGTAGAATCAGAGTCATTCGCTTC
>JAUVBH010000032.1 GCA_030591285.1 Thermoplasmatota archaeon | reverse complement strand
TTCACGAAATTGAGCTGAAGGTCCATCAAGACCTGTTTGAACTGTTTGTCCACATCCTTTTCCAGGTGTGGCGACATCACCTTCAAATTTGCTTCCAGAAGGTCGATGGCCATCTTTGCCTGTTCGAGGTCAATTTCTGAAGATCCAACTCCAGGGATCGGTACAAGACCAAGATGATGCCATGCTTGGGATGCCAGGACCGAGAGATTGTAAAGTGTCATGTCCTTGACATTTGTCAACATTTTGGCCATTTCCTTCTGGACCTCTTCTTGGTCCAGTTCTTTCTCAGGATTATCTTCATCAGACATAGTGATCACCAGATGAAGGGGTAAATATTGAACTCTTTTTTAATGTCTTCTCTTTCTCCGAGCCCGAGGTTCATCCCAATCTTCATCATCGTCTTTTTCTTCTTCCTCTTCGTCTTCATCCTCCTCCACTTCTACCTTTCGATAGGTTCGGGGATCAAAGACATCATCGTCCTCGTCCTCTTCTTCGTCTTCCTCATCATCTTCGAATTCGATGGTCAATCCCGATGGATGATCATGTTCCTCTTCCCACATCTCCCATTCATCATCCTCATCGGAGTCGATCTCCCAGTCCTCCCAATCCTCCTCGTCCTCATCGCTCCAATCCAGTTCCCACTCGTCATCATCCCACCAACCGCTCTCTCCCTGGACATCCTCATCATCCAGGTCGATCTCGAACTCTTCTTCAACAACCACTTCCTCATCCTCTTCGTCATCCCATTCCATGTCGTCCTTCTTTCTCCTGTGGAGATTTTTCCTATGTCCAACTGGAACATCTCTTTTCAAGGTAGCTTTTGGTATCTCTTTCCTTGGGGGCTTCTGCTTGGTAGAGCTTGAACCACCGAAGAGTGTTTCTCCAAAAAGAGGACCTCCTGATGAGGTTGTGGTGGGAGGTGGTCTTGAAGATATCATTCTGGGCTCGGCATAGGTTTCGGTTCGAGTAGGGTGAGAAGCAGCAGGGGTAGGACCGATAGAGAAGTCAATGATAACGTTGCCATTTTCATCCCTGGGGAGTTTTGCTTCAGATTCATTTGGATCATAATGGTATCCTCCCTCCTCGGCTCCCGACACATCCAGATCCTCGAATGCCTGGATCTGGGCCTTAATATACTTCTTGAACTCCAGTGCTTTCTCGACATCGGTCGAATAGCCAAGTTTTGCCATACCTTTTGAAAATTGTTCGTTGGATATTTTTTTCCTTTTGTAGAGATCTATCAACTCTTTCTTCTTTTTAAGTTTCTTGACATTGATCTTTTGATCCTTAGAGACCGCTTTCTTACTTGCAGGTTTAGCCTGGGTCTGGGATGCACTCCTCTTGAAATGTATGCCGCATACTGCGCAGTAATTGAGGTTTGCAATATTGGGTTCCTTGCAGGATGGACAACGGTCAGGATACCCTGCCATGATTATTGACAAAATTCATCAATTAATAAATTGTCGTCCAAATTCTCAGATCCCCCTCATTTTGGCCGCAATTTATCCCAATCCCGCTTCTTTGTCTTGGCAACGAAGACCTCTTCTTCTTCCTCTTTCCAAAGCTCTTCATCACCTGGATAGAGTCTTCTTCTTGTCAATGCTGAGATTATCGCAACTGCAACGAGGACTATGACCACAATAAGTGCCAATGCAACAGTGGCTTCAGTTGGTGTGAACGGTAGGAGCCCAGGAATGATATGGCCATCATCATCACGACCGGTTTTTTCTTCCTTTTCGATGACACTCCACCCGAATGTCTGGATGCCTGGATCATGGTGAATATTCAGTGCACGTGGATAAACATAAGCTCCTTGTACGGATAATCCAATTCCGGTCCTGCCGCCAAAGAAGCCGTTCTTCCAGACAGGATCGGTGGGTTCGATGATGGACATATTCGTAAATTGAAGGTTTGCCCTCAGGGACCTTCCTCCCTGATCATTCATCTCAAGTAGATCATCGTTCCAGAAATACCTTGCAAGAAGTGAACTACCACTTTCCATCTCTATGTCGCCATCTCCGTTGGTATCCAGATATTTCAGAAGTGGTTTTACTCTGTATTCGTCCCAAAGGGTTTTCCTTGGTAGATCTGAATACTGGACCCCTATCGAAGGATCTCCATACAATTTTGTTTTCAATGGATCCGAGATATCTTTGATAAGGGAAAGATCGAAGGTCCTTCCCATATTCAGACCGAATTTCAATAAAAGGGCGGGTTTCTTGTTATCATTGCTGAAATCCCACCCATTGATATCATGATCCATCTTTGTGGTGACATTGATCTTTTCCAGGTCGTATTTTGAAATCTGTCTATTATCGGCTGTCAATGAGACTGCGTTTATATCTTCAATATCCGTGACCAATTTTGCTTCCCTGGTGCTTTTAACGGAGAGACGAAAGACGAACCGTATACTCTCCACAAAAGCAGAACCACGATCAGCACTGACCTGGGGTCTGACGCTGCTTGCCGCAGTTCTTGAATAAGAGACATTCCTGGCTTCAAGGACAAAGGTCCATTCAAGTCCATCCTTTGTTCTTACAGGGGCTCTTTGCTGGAATGACCAGGCAAGGGATAGTGATAATGTTTTGATGATCCTGTCATTCTCGGAATCCACATTTGTTGCCCTGGGTCTGGGATCGTACAATCCATTCTTGTTGGCATCTTCGAACTCAACAAGGTTTTCGAGCCGATAGACGGTGATAACCTCACTTGTGACGGGTTTCTTCGATCCGTTCCTTGTTTCCATTTGGCCAACGATCTCCACTCCTTTGCTGACCACTGTGATCGGAGCTTTGATATCCCTGTTGCCCCAGATGAATATCAGTGTGGTGGACTTCCCGATATCTAATTTGATGAATTCCCCTCCACCCAACTCCCTCGTTTTACCCTTGGTGGTATTGTATTGGATCCCTCCCTCTATGGGTTCAACTTCCCTTACCGAAAGGGTTTGAGCATCGACTGCTGGGTAGAAGATCATTAGAATAAAAGCTGAGATGATTACGGCGGATGCGGTCTTTATCCACATGCTCCTTCTCAAACCAATCATCTCCAATTAGGAAAGATGGGGCAGGCAATTGACCTGCCCCATGAGAGAAATCGATTAGGCCCTACTTGATAGTTGCCCAGATTCATTGTTCTCTCTGTCGTTATTTTTCGGATCGGGCTCATCTTCGTTCTGCTCCGGTCTTTTCTCGGGGACGTCCTTGTTCGGGTCTCTCTCATTTTCCTCTGGTCTCTCTTTCGGTTTCTCTAATTCCGGTCTTGTTCCCTCCTCCGGTCTGCTGTTCTGAGGGTATCTGATATCTGTTGTTTCGCTCCTTGATACCCTTTCTGGAATTCCATCGGAGTTCCTGTCGATCCACTTGAAGGTCCTGATGTGAACCTTGATCATGTCCACTTTTCCATCGGAGTTCCTATCGATGTATGTGATCATCCTGTAGGAGATCATAACAAATTCCGGGTTCCGATCGTCATTTCGGTCCATGAAATAAAGTGACACCGACCTCTGTTTCCTCTCCTCTGGATTTCCATCAGAGTCCTTATCGTGGTATTCGGAGGTCTTGATTCCGATCCGAATATGCTCCGGCCAGCAATCACCATCTCTATCCATCCATGATCCTTGGAGACTGAAATGTTTCCTGACGGATGGATTTCCGTCAGAGTCCCTATCGAAGGACATTCCCCTGCTTGCAGATGCTGTGATCTTGTCCCACATCTGCCTGCCGCGAACATTTGCTCTCATGAAGTTCGCTTTTTCATATCTCACAAGCTCAGGGATCCTGTCGTTGTTGATATCGACAACGGTCCTGATGGACGTATTGAACTTTTGAAGATCCCAATCACCATCATCATCCCTGTCGTAGGTAACACCATACCAGTTGAATGCATGTACCATCTCGGGTGTGCCATCTCCATTGATATCCACCTTGAACCCATTTGAGACCTTAAGGGAGATCATCTCCGGATTTGCATCTCCATCCCTGTCCACATAGACCAATGTGAAGCCGCTATATCCATAGATGACGAGACCTGATAGATCCGCATCTTCGGTATGGTTCCTCATGGCATTCATTGTAAGATTCATCTGGTCAGAGGATACAACAGCATTCCTCTGATAATGCTTCCAGATAACAAGTTCCGGATATCCATCACCATTTCGGTCGATGATCCGGCCCTCGCCTGTTGCGTTGATCCTTGGAAGGGCTTTGAACATCCACTCGGCCGAAGAGTTGGCAGTGAATATTGTTTTTACAATCGGGAGCTTGTCCCAGTTGGAGTATTTGCCAATGAAATCCTTGTTCAGGAAGTGGTAGCTCCTTTTGACAAGTTTTTGAAATCTTGGTGAGGTTGGATTCGTGTCAACCACATCCGGGACTTCCAGATCCTCTTCGATATCCTGTTCCAGTTCTGTATCATCTGTCCATTCCTCGAAGAGATCATATTCCATCTCATCGTTGATCGGTATCTTCTCGTTCATTTCCTCGGTTCCGGTACTCTCAATACCCATGACCATTGAAGCCGTGAGTAAAGCGAGGACCGCCCCGAGGGCGCCAATTGCGATCATTGTTTTGTTCATTTTTGCAACCTCCAAAGAAGGGTCCTTGCCTCCTTAGGAGCGCATTTGGTCGGAAATCGATATATAAACTGGGAGTAGAATTTCCCTTATTCTATCAATTCGGAACCTATTTCTATCAAAATCCGATCCCTTCAAGAGCTGATCTGTTCTCTTCAAGGACCTCCTTTACTTTCCTGAGGTTGAAGGATGTGACGTGATCCGCTATCTTCAGACTTCGTCGCTCGTATTCTTCTATGGCAGCTTTGCACTCTTTATAGAGCTCCCTTGCCTTTTTCCGTTTTCCTTTATTCTGGAAATATATGCCAAGGGTCAGAAGAGTATGAAGACGCCCCTCTACGGCATTATCGAATTGGCCGGGATTTCCTCCCGTTTCGATCATGGTTGCATGCAGGGAATCTGCCAGTTTCTTGTATGATCCTGCCAGTCTCTCCAATAGGATCTCTTGATGATCTTGATCATTTTTGGGGAAGAATGGAAATCCTATCTCACCAACCGCCTTCTTCAACTCCTTGTCACTCATTTCATCATTGAGGGAAAGCAGCTGTTCCAGAAGATCGATCATATTGGAAAGCCCTTCGTCTGATGTTTTACTGGATGCCCCACCATCCTTTGAGCCTACAGAATAAAGTAATTCCCAGGCGGGCTGGAGACAGGATAGACGAAGGTCTTTCTCTTTCCATGATCTTGCATCTTCAAATTGCTGTGCGATGGATAGGTATCCTCTAACGACCATATCCAGGTCTTCGACAGCGACCTGTGAGCAAATCCTCTTTAGATTCTCTATTGACCTCTTGTCCGGGAGATCTTTTGAAAGGATGGTCTCTTCCATCTTTATCAATGCCAGGAGACGGTTATCATTGATCGACCGGGCAACTGACCTGCTTCTCTTGATACATTTTTCAGCCTGCTCCTCTTTTCCCAGATCAAGGGACGAGCGGTATGCCTGGAGGCAAGCATAGACCTCTCCACGCCTATCCAGGGCCTTTTCATATTCAGATGCGCTTTTGATCGCTTCCTTGAATGCTGATGGAGCATCTCCCATTTGATGCAGTGCCTTTGCCAAATGAAGCCTTTCCTTTGCAACTCCCTTCTTATCACCTATCTTGTCATAGGCTTCAATGGCTGTCTGATGGGCCTTCAACATCTGATGGTATCTCTTCTGGGATCTGGACACCTTACCCTTGACGTGCTGCATCAGGGCAAGATCCGACCCCTTGATCTTCTTCTTTGGATATGTTGCTTCGATCAGGTCAAGGGTTCTGGAAGCTGATTCGAGGTCACCCTCGACGGATTCGATCTTGGCCTTCTGCAAACGCAGATGGAACATCTGCTCCTCTGTTGGTCTGGCCCTCTCCAGTTTGAGGATCGGTCCAAGCAATGCCTTTCCTCTACCCACACCGGAGGTCCTGTTCAGTACGAAGATCGTGTTTATTGCAAGAGCAAGATCACCCATTTCCAGGAAACGACTGATGGTGGTGTCAAGATATCTCTTGAATTGGTCCCTAAGGGGCGGTATGTCCTCATAGACATATTTGGAATATTGTTCCCTTATCAGGTTGGTTACGGTTTTTGGAGCCCCCAGTTCCTTCAGGATGTCCTGGGAGAGGAGTTCTGCACCATCTCCCCAAATCCTGAGGATAACTGCCAATTGATATGCCAATATCTCATCCAGAAGCTTTTTTCTCTCCTCTCCTGGTACGGTGGCCTTCAAATGGTCTGAAATGATATCATGAACATACAGCAGCCCCCCTTTCACTTCTCTGAAAAGCCCTTTCCTCTGAAGATAATCGATATCCTCGGCGGAAGTTCTTACGATCAGGGAACGGTGTACAGGAAGACCGGAAAGGGCTGTCAGCTCGAGAGCTTTCTTCTGCTGGGGCGGAAGTGGAGCAAGTATCTCCTGGTCCAGGAATTCACCGAAACGGGATTTTGAACTCAATCCCAGTGAGGTCAGCATCAGTTCCACGAAAAGGGGATGACCCTTTGTCATATCCCATACTGCTCCTATGTCCCCTCCTTTTCCAGCTTCCTTGATCATCAACGCCACTGATTTGAGGTCCAGGCCTTTCAGTTCCAGGGACCTGACATCTCCATGGATCTCGAATCTTGGGTCAAGGAAAGAGGGTCTCTCCCTTGTTAGGATTATTACCTTCAATCCAGGGGTCTCCATGGAAGCTTTGCATATGCCCTCCATGTAGATGTCCAATCCTCCGCCGGTCTTCTGCAGATCATCTATGATCAGTGTCAAGCCCTTGGCTGACGAGGTGACGTTCCGTATCTTTCTTGATAGCTGTCCGGGAGAGATGTCATCTTTGAGAAGCTCAGCGGCATCATCTTCAAATCCCATCTGGGAAAGGACCCATGAGATCTCATTCACGAGTTCTATCCTGTCGGTCCATGGTTCGCATCTGATGTAACCGGCCTTTACCATTGAATCGGATACACCCTTGAGTATCAATGAGGTCTTACCCATTCCAGCAAGTCCCCAGATGATCATGACCCCTGCCCTTGACCTGAGGAATTTCTCCACATCCTCCAGTTCCTTTTCTCTTCCGAAGAAATGAAGGGGCATCTGATAGTTGCCTACCAAGGTCGGACCATCTCTGGTTGTCTCCCAACCTGGGGTGAGGTCCAGCGGATATTCCATCTTGGTCCTTAGTATGTATAGTTCCGCAAGGGTCAACCCCATCCCCATTTCCCGTGCCATTCTATATGCTCTGGGGAGAGGCATCTTTGTTATCTCACCATCTGCTGAGACCTCGATATAGGTCTTCGCCATTCCTTCCTTCAATTTCTCAACTATCGCTTCTCCTCTTCCGGTAAGAAAATAAGCCTTCTGTCTCCTCTTTTCTCCCTTGACATGTTTCAGTTCGGAATCAACAAGTCCGTCCCCTGAAATTCTCTTGAGGGACCTTGAAACGTTATTCTCCAACATTCCCAGTCTTTTGGATATCCCCTTCTGTGTGACCTCTATTGGAACATCCCAGAGTTCCTTCTTGGTGGAGAACTCTGATAAAAATAGTAAGACCCGTTCATCGGAATGCAGTTTTACCTTCATTCCCCCCGTCTTCAATGCACCACCTGTTCGGGTTGGGTTTCAAACCATCTATAGGTCTGTCTGAGACCTTCTTTCAGAGAGACAGGTTCGAATGGTCCAAGTTTCTCTTGGAGCTTGGCTATGTTGGCAACTGACCTTATGATCTCCCCTTTTCTTTCGGGAAGATGAACCCTTTTCAACTGGTTGCCTCCCACCTCCTCAACTGCATCTGCCAGATCGATGACGCTGTTCTCCTTCCCGGTTGCGACATTCAGAGTTCCTACAAAATTGGAACTGGCAGCCGAGGCCATGATATCGGCCACATCCCCCACGAAAATGAAATCACGGGTCTGTGAACCATCACCATAGATCATCAAAGGCTCCTTATTCCTGGTCCAGTTCATATACTTCGAAATGACACCGGAATATGGGTTTCCTGGGTCCTGTCTTGGTCCGTATACGTTGAAAAAGCGTAAGATCGTGTGGTCAAGTCCGTATTGGGTCTTGTAGATCTTCAAGAGGATCTCAGATGCCATTTTATTCAGACCGTATGGCGAGAGAGGGTCCAGGGAGATATCTTCATTCACCGGCAGGACCTCTGTATCTCCATAAACTGCAGCGGAGGATGAGAATACTATTTTCCTTACATCCATCCTGGAAGCATATTCCAGAACGTTCAATGTGCCAAGATAGTTAACCTCCATGTCCGCTTCTGGATCAAGAAATGATGTTGTCACATCGACCCTTGCAGCCAGATGGAAGATCGTTCCTATGGGCGGACCTCCCCCCATCTTCGATGAAGTCAGTATACTGTCCAGTGGATTTCGGATGTCTCCTGGGATGAATCTGAAATTTCCATTTTCGGACCATCGCTCAAGGTTTTCTAACTTCCCTGTGGACAGATCATCGAGAACATATACAGTATATCCGTTCTCCATCAATAGGTCCACAAGATTGGAACCAATGAAACCAGCTCCACCTGTTACCAGGACTCCAAGATCCTTCACCAATCTCAACCTCACTTTTTTTTCTCTCCTTGTATCTGGATCAATGTTCATTAAATGAACCCTTTCCAAATGTGTAAGTACATCCAATAGTATCACTTCCTGTAGTGTGGACTTTCAAAGGGTGCTATCAGCCTGAGGTCTCGTACGAGTGGTAAACATGGATGTCAAGAGTCGTGGGTTCCTTTCCCTGTTCAATGGGAACATCATGGGTTCAGTGATCAACCCATATACTGGCACAGTTATGAGTCGTAGGGAAGTTCTAGAGCTATACCGTTATCTTTTATTGAAACATCTGGACACTCCAAAGGAGACCTGGTCGATCGAGATGCTTTGCATTACTCGTGAACTACTTGGAATTCCAATGGACCTTCATTATGACATCATCAATGAGTTTCAGAAGACCGATCGCTCCACCGTGCGCCAAACATTCAAACAACCGATCCTGGAAGAGGTCGAGACCATTCGTCTCTTCAGGGAAGGATTCTGTCCCGGAGGCGAAGAGAGACAAATGGAACAGAAGATCAAGATCGAGACCCCTGACGCTAAAGCATTTGTCGATCTCTTCAGAAGTGATATTCTGGAAATGGAGGCAGGGTCTCTATTGAGCGAGATGGAAAAGGATGAGATAGACCTTGGAGTGGATACTACACTTTCCAATGGCTACAGGATAGACTCTGAACCTTCCATGATGAACGGAATGTTGTCACCATCTCACAAGAGACCTAAGAAGTCCTAGGTTCTTTTTGTATGCCTCATCTCCACCGGGTGTTTCCAGGATGAATGGGACACTTTTTAGCCGATCGTCGTTCATCAACATTCTGAATCCATCAAGCCCGATCTTCCCATCGCCAATATTGTCATGTCTATCCACTCTTGAACCGATCTCCTTTTTGGAATCGTTCAAATGGATCGCCTTCAGTTTTTCTTTGGGGATCATCGAATAGAACTGATCCATTGTGGAGCCATATCCATCCTCGGTGGTGAGGTCATACCCCGCAGCAAATATATGGCAGGTGTCCAAACAGACACCTATCTTTTTGGGTATGGAACATCGTTCGATGATCTCAGCAAGTTGTTCGAACTTGTAACCAATATTGGTTCCCTGCCCTGCAGTGGTCTCCAACAGGATCGAAACAGAAGGATCATTGACCTCTTTCTCAAGGGAGGACCATGCTGTATCGATCCCTTCTGCTATCCTCTTGATCCCTTTGTCTTCTCCCTCACCTAAATGAGACCCAGGGTGAGTAACAAGATAACAGACATCCAGAAAATGACATCTTTTCAATTCATCGATGAAGGTATTCACCGATCTTTCAAAAGAATCTTCGTTGATCGCTCCCAGATTGATCAGATACGAGTCATGGGCGATAACGGGACCTATGCCTGAATCCAAAAGCTGCTTCTTGAAAGATACAATATCCTCCTCTTTCAGGGGAGGAGCATTCCACTGTCTCTGGTTCTTTGTGAAGATCTGGAATGTGTCGCAACCGATCTCAAGCGCCCTGGCTATGCTATTATGAACTCCACCAGCGATGCTAACATGGGCACCCAGTTTCGGCATCTAAGCCACAGCCCATTTGATGAATGAAGGATCATCAGATCTTTTCGAACATGTCCTTTCCAACACCACAGACGGGGCACTGCCAATCGCCAGGCAGATTATCG
>JAUVBH010000041.1 GCA_030591285.1 Thermoplasmatota archaeon | reverse complement strand
CCCAGCAGTCGCGGGCATAATGCGCCATTTCGGACCGAAGGTGTTCCCTGAACCTCATATGCTTCTCAGGTATTCCTATATCCTTGGAAAATGCCTTGGTTACACCCATGTAATGTCCAAGGACCTCTGAGCAGATCATGCCATTGGCCACCGCTTCTCCAAGGGTGGTTTCAATGGAGTTTTCAGGGTCGGTATTTGGTACAAGAGTGACCTTTTCATCTCTGTACTCCTCGAACCTGGAAAATCCGATCTCCTGGGGATCGAAGAAGAATTCGCCCTCGGCCATATGGAACTCTCTGAGCCTCAGCATTCCTTGACGTGGTGATATCTCATTTCGAAATCCTTTTCCAAGCTGAGCAACTCCGAAGGGAATACGCTCCCTGTTCACGCGATATAGGAGTGAAAAGTCCATGAAAATGGACTGGGCTGTCTCGGGGCGCAAGTAAGCAACCTTCTCTCCCCCGGGACCGATGAATGTCTTGAACATAAGATTGAAATCTTCAAGAGGGCCAAGATCTCCCCCGCATGTGAGACATTTGACATTATTTTGGTCAAGAGCATGTTGCAGCTCCTCAGGTTCCAGTGAATCAGCGTTTTCAAGTATTCCTTCAAGAAGATGATCGGCCCTGAATGGTGCCGAACATTGCTTGCATTTAGTAAGGTGATCCGTGAACTTATCCAGATGTCCGGAATATTTGAAGGCTATCTCGGGAGTTATCGTGGGACAGTCAACAAGGAGGAAATCCTCCTGTATGACGAACCGGTCCTTCCATTTCTTCTCGATGTTCTGAAGAAGCTGCGATCCCAAGGGGCCCAGGTCATAGAATCCTGCTACTGAGCCGTATATCTCATAGGAGGGCCAGAAAAAGCCCCTTCTTTTCAATAGAGCATAAAGCTCTGAGGACATCTTGTTGTCTTTCCCAAGTTGGAAGGAGGACAGGTCTAACCCCCCTGAAGGATCAGTTACTGAGTAGCAATGATCTGTAGGATCTCTTCTTTTTTCTTCTGGAGTGCCTTTTTTCTCTTGTCGTGGAAGCAACCTTCACACCCTAGTCCCTTCTTATCCTTGCATTTATTGCAATTGCGGTTCTCCTCATCTAGGAGTTGGTTCACCCTACTTTTCTCTAATTTGAGACTTTCTTTGCTGCGCTTCACCATTGGCACACCACACCCTGGAAGGGCATTTCCAATAATAATGTTGTTGTAGTTGAACTACGACAAAATATCACAAAAGTTCATCAATATCTATGTCAAACAACTGCTCCAGCTCATGATGGAGGCTGATCATCCTCTCTGCTGCGTCCATTGCCCCTTTGTCCCTGAGCTTTGTCACAGCTTCGTCCAGGGATCTTCTCCTGCGGTCTCCCACAAGAGTATCTGAATGACAGACGATCTTCTCCATCAGTGTCAATGGAATATGGTCCTCATTGGGAAGGCCAAGGCCAACAGCTTCTGAAGCTGTAATACCTGCACCAATATGGTTGTGGACCATTTTGACGATCCTTTCGTCAAGCTCCAATCTTCTGGCGATCTCCACTCCATAGGTAATGTGATTCATGGAGTGGGAAATCGATCGGCCAATATCATGTAGAAGTAATCCGGCCTCAAGAAGACCAGGGTCGACCACATCATCTTTCAGATCGACCTTTGATCTTTTGATGATCTCCATTCCCAGGTCCCTGACCGATTTTACATGGGTGATAACAGGTTGTGAGCATCCAAGCGCTCTTAGAAGGTCAATGCACTCATCTTGATCAGGGATGGTTGACCATTTCCTATCGAACGGGTCCGAAACCTCTGAAACATCTCCACCTTTTGGAACCACCGTCTTACCGTACCTGTTAGGTTCGATGTTCATGGTCCCTCCTGAAGTATTCTTGGAAAGCTCCTCACCTTTGAACATCCTGTCAAGGAAGAGGGCCAGCGCAGACACCTCAGAATGTGGCTGATTAGCAACACTTACGTTGAAATGAGCAAGGTCGTAGACATCTCTCGGAACCTTTTCCGCACCTACAACAACAAGGATCCTTTCATTGTCAGGGATCTCGGCCACCGCTTCATCCAACGACATTCCATACATTGTAAGATGTACTATCGTTCCATTCCATCTTCTCATTACACCTTTTCTTGATGCACCGGTATCGATAAAGAAATCTCCACCGAACTGTTCGTTGACCTTGTGGATGGTCCCTTCAAGCTTGGGATCGGACCGGTCGATGTGAATGCCTTTGGCACCGAAAGCCCTGGCTACAAGAGAAACATGAGTAGTGATACGCTTATCTCGCTCTGGTCTATGGCCGAGCCGGAGGACTTCTATGTAGGGGGTCCCATGGTCACCCATGAATACACTCCCCTTACTCCTCCCTGTTGATCCTCTCTATCCTGTGGCCCTTATAGGCGAGCCTGCCTGATCTCTTGACCAGACTTTTAAGCATCGTTGGGGTTAGTTCAAGATCCTTCACGAACTCGCCGGAAAAGGTTCCTTCATCGCTTACCTTGTCGAAGACCTTCGTTTCCAGTTCGTTATACTTATCCTCACCCATTGCAGTGATGTAAAGGACATCTGATATCTCGGTTATCTGTGCCGATGTATTGATGTGGACAGAGACATAGTATGTATGATAGATCTTCTCCTTGTTGAACTGTGAATCGATCTGCCAGGATGTTTCAACAAGGTGCATTTTTTCGAAGAATGAGAGTGCTTCCACTCCTTCATCTCCGTATCTATCCTCAACGGATTTCTTGGTAACCCAACCATTGGCACACTCCTGGAATACATCCTTCTTCGTTGGAGAATCCATGGCCCTGAGCAATGCGACCAGGTCGGTTGGTTCATTAATAACCTTTATACGTTTCATGCGGGACCTTGGGTTATCCTCCATTCGATTATAAATCATTTGCTAAATATTGGAAAAACCAGCGGAAAAATATGGTCAAACCATTTTTATTCCTAAATATCCATGGAATCTATGTAAATTATGCATGCCAGACATGATCAATAAGAAACATATTTATACCGTATCCTTTATCAATGCCTTGAAAAGGGACGTCCAGATAGATTGGCTACGACCTGACTTCATCATATCACGATCACTCATAGAAAATCCCCATATGTGGATAAGGGCGCGGTGGGTGCATAGGACCGTTATGGTCAAGGGATCGTACCCATGGGTCCAGAGTTGACCCCCTAATGGATGACCTTTTCAACAAACAACCGGTAAGTAGAACCATTGAAGGTGACGAAAATGAATCTTGATCCAGCTACAACTAAATATCTCATAGAGGCGAAACTAACCGCCGAAGGAATTGTAGAGAAACCCGATGTCGTGGGAGCGATCTTCGGACAGACAGAGGGACTTTTGGGTGATGAGCTCGACCTGAGAGACCTTCAGAAAACAGGAAGGATGGGTAGAATAGAGGTGGAAATCTCTTCCAAGAAAGGAAAATCAGAAGGTACAATTCTCATTCCATCCAGCCTTGATCAAGTGGAGACAGCGATCCTTGCTGCCGCACTTGAAACCATCGATCGGATAGGTCCATGCAGGGCGAGGATCTCTGCAGAGAAGATCGATGATGTCAGGATAAAGAAGAAGCAGAAGATCGTGGACCGTGCAAAAGAACTTCTCAGTGGACTCATGGACCAGAGCAAGACATCTGGTTTGGACCTGACAGACTCTGTAAGACAGGCTGTTCAGATCGATGAGGTAGTGCTTTACGGTGATGATAAATGCGCAGCCGGTCCAAACACCGAAACATCCGATGCGATCATTGTTGTCGAGGGCAGGTCCGATGTTATCAATCTGCTGAAATACGGCATCAAGAACTCCATAGCGGTCGGAGGAACCAATGTTCCATCTACCGTCCAGAAGATATCACAGGAGAAGGTCGTCACAGCATTTGTCGATGGTGATAGAGGTGGAGAATTGATCCTCCGTGAACTATTCCAGGTTGCTGAGATCGACTTTGTCGCAAGGGCTCCAAAATCCCTGGAAGTTGAAGAGCTTACACAGAAACAGATAATCAAAGCCCTTCGCAACAAGATACCCATCGAGCAGTATCTCGAGATGAACGATCTGACCGCATCGTTCCCGCAGAAGGATAATGGCTCAAAGAGCCAGCCAATGAAGAAAGGACCGGCCCCCAAGAAACATGATAGAATAGATAAAAGGGACCGTCCGTCAAAAGCCCCGGAGAAATCCCCTCTAAAACCCTCTGCACCACCACCACAGCCGGTCAAGGAAGAACCAGCCCCTCCAGCACCGGAAAAGACCGGAGGGATGGCACCCGAGGTAACAAGGTACAAGGACATCCTGAAGACACTCTCAGGAACGCTCCGTGCAATGTTGCTTAACGATAAAGGAGAGGTCGTGCAGGAGATAGCTGTAAGACAGCTTGCAGACACTCTTAAATCCCCTCCAAAGGGGATCAAGGCCGTTGTATTCGACGGCATCATCTCCCAGAGGCTTCTGGACATTGCATCCGAACAGGGGATAAAGTTCCTTGTCGGATCCAAGAAGGGAAACCTTACTAAGGAGCCCGAAGGAGTGCTCGTCCTATCAAAGGACGATCTCAGCTTGTGATCGAATAATAGAAAGTACCACGAATGTAGTGGAACACATTCCGCAAAACCGGTGAGAATGATGACCCATCCAGTCCCCAAAAAGGGGAAAAGTAAAACTGAAAGTTCAGACCGCCCCTCTTCGATGAAGATCCTTGATATCAAGGATACTTCGCAGGTCATGATACCTGCGGACCCATTGGAGAGGGTAATTGGTCAGGATGAGGCTGTACGTCTCGCCAAGATAGCTGCTCATCAGAGGAGACATCTTCTTCTTGTCGGTGTCCCTGGAACCGGCAAATCGATGATCGCCCAGGCTCTGGCAGCTCATCTACCACTACCGGACCAGCAGTTGTATGTTGTATCCAACCCGGAATATCCTGAGAGACCCTTCATTCAGAAGAAGACCAGGGAAGAAGTAGAAGATGAAAATAAGCATTCCATGGTAAAGAAAGAGAAACTGATCTCCCCTGTGGATGCTCCGGTCAACGTTGCTGAAACCCTTGGTTATAGATGTTCGAAATGTGGAACATACTCTCCAAAGAACCTTACGGTCTGCCCTAACTGCAATAATTACAAAGGACAGAAGGGTTCTCCAAAGGTTGCAACGATCGATCTCCAGAACAACATGGGTAACTTCATGCAGGGACTGGAGGATATGTTAAAGGCCACTTTGACCACTATTGGTGGGGATAAGAACAAGATCCAGACCACCAGGGTTGTCAACGGCAAGGAAGAAGTGGTGGTCTATGAGGGTGCTGGTGCCAAGATAAGGGTGCTGGACCAGAAAGCACTTGAAGAACGAAGGGACAAAGAGAAGGCTTCTCCTAAGAAAGTGCTTATATCTTTGAAAAGGAACACGTTCGTTATGGCAACAGGAGCTTCTGAAACAGAACTTCTAGGTGATGTAAGACACGATCCCTATGGGGGCCATAAAGGATTGGGAACTCCACCATACGAGAGAGTGGTTCCAGGAGCGATCCACGAAGCCCACGAAGGAGTTCTTTTCATAGACGAACTCCCACACCTTGGACACCTTCAGAGATTTATTTTAACTGCCATGCAGGAGAAGGTGTTCCCGATCTCCGGAAGAAATCCCCAAAGTGCCGGCGCAAGTGTCAAGGTCGATAGTGTGCCTTGCGATCTTGTATTCGTTGGCGCTTGCAACATTCAAGACCTTCACCACATCATCTCACCTCTTAGATCCAGGATTACAGGTTCCGGCTATGAGGTCCTTGTTGAGACAACAATGCCCGACAACGAGAAGAACAGGGCACGTTTCATTCAGTTCATTGCACAAGAGGTTCGGATGGATGGAAGAATTCCTCATGTCAATAAGTCCGGTATAAATGTTCTATTGAAAGAAGCCAGGAAAAAGGCTCTTCAACATGATGGCAAGAAGAAGTCTATAACTCTTCGTTTGAGAGAGATGGGCGGAATGATCAGAGCAGCCGGTGACATCGCCATATACGAAGAGGCCAAGACCATTGGCAAGAAACATGTGGATGCTGCTATCATCAGGTCCAGGTCCGCCGAGGAACAGATAAAGGAAAAGTTCGGTCACTACCAGGGCGGCGTCATGAAAGAGATGTCAGAATCCGCTCGGATGCAATATTCACCTTACAATTATTGGAATGATAACTCCGACGATCTGTTGGGATATGAGTGAAAAGGCGGGATCCAGGGATGAACGAGAAAGAGAAGGTCGAAAGCACTGACGAAGTTTCCAAGGAAGAGAAGGCACCCGAATCCAAAGAGGCACCACCAAAGAGTGATGTCCCTGAGGATATCAAGGCCGAGGATTCCCCCACGGAAGACATCTCAGAAACTGCAGACGGGAAAGCTGATGAGATATCGGAGAAGATCGAGGACAAGAAGACAGCTCCAAAAACCGAAGAACCTCTGAAGGAGATCCCTGCAGAGGTAAAGGAAGAGGTGAAGGAGCCTGCAGTTGAAAAAGTTGAAGTTCCCAAGGAACCAACAGTAGAGAAAAAGGAAGATCCAAAAGAGGAGAAAGCTCCGAAAAAGTCCAAGGGGTCAGAGAAGAAAGCATCCCAGGACAAACCCAAGATAGAGGCCCGTCCTTTGATCGATCCCCTTGGAGGATTCGAACTTCTTTCCAGAAAGGACGTTGTCGAACTTCTTGTAAAGAAGCATTCCGATCTCAGAAAGAAGTATGATGAAGAGTTGAACGGGCTGGATATCAAACCCGTTGAGATCGTCAAGGAGAAAGACGAGGAGAAGGACATAAGGGATATCATCAATGAAAGTGTCCAGGACCTCAAGGGAAGAAGAAAGGAACTGAAGGACAAGAACAAACTCCTTCGGATCGAGTTCTTTGATCTTCTTAATAGGGAAGAGAAACTAAAAGGCCACGCAAAAGAGGTCAAGATGTACTCCCAGTTCAGCAAAGACCTGGAATGGAAACTTGAAACGGAAGCCATTACCATCGAAACAGAGCGCAGGCTTTTAGATGAGCTTCGAGAGACCATGTCCAAGATCAGATCCATTACAGATGGTTTCACTCCCCAGGAGATCCATAGCAGACTTTCAGAGATCCAGGAAGAAATTGGCAATAATCTTATTCAGATCGAGGACTGCCACAGGCAGATGCTTGAAAAGGTTGGAGAGAGCAACCTCCACCATGGCAAGTTCGTTGATGCAAAGAACCAGATCAGAGAGAGGGAGTCTAGAAGAGGCTGGTTGAAGAGAAGGATCGAACTCCACGTTGAGATGGAGAAATTCTGGATGACCCAGATAGACCAGGCAAAGAAACTGGATTCCGAGGAAGTTGGCAGAGATATTGAGAAGATCAAGGCGGTCCTCCTAGGAGTTTTCGATAACAGAGATAAGAGCGATAAAGATCAAAAGGGACACAAAGAGAAGGATCACAAATCCCCCAAGAAAGAAAAGCCGTCCCCCAAGCAGGATAAAAAAGAGAAGAAAGAGGCTCCAAAAAAGCCTGCTCCAGATGTAAAGAAAGAAAAGGAAGAACCCAAGAAGGATCCTGCTCCATCTGAAAAGAAGGAAAAGAAAGAGGAGAAAGAACCTGTTCCAACCGAGAAGAAAGAGAAGAAGGAACCCAAAAAGGAAACTCCTCCATCCGAAAAAAAGGAGAAGAAAGAGGAGAAAGAACGTGTTCCTGTTGAGAAGAAGGATAAGAAAGAAGCTCCAAAGGATACAGCTCCGGTGGAGAAAAAGGAAAAAGAAACTCCAAAGGAACCGGTAGCAGATATTAAAGAAAATGAAGATAAAAAGGCAGAAGAGCCACCAATTTCCACCGAGAAGAAGGAAGGAGGTGATGTCTGATGCAAAATTTCGAGATCGCATCCAAGATCCGTGATGTTAGGGAGAAGATCAACGAGATCAAAGAGGAGATCGAGATACTGGACCTCAAGATCAAGAATAAGAATACCGAGGTCGAAGTGATCAGGTCTAGAAGGGATAAACTCAATGATGAGGTCAAGAACCTCTCCAGAAAGCCCAAAGAGATCATGGCTGATAGAAAGGGTATGTGGGATAACATCTCAGAGACCAATGATGAGAAGAAGAGGATATTCAAGGAGATGCAGCCCTTCCTTCAGAAGATCGGAGAGATAAGAAAGGTCAGAGATGAGCTTAACGAAGTTTCCAGGGGCACACTTGAGAGATTGAAGGAGAACTATGTAGGAACCCGAGAGAACCTCCTCAATTCAGATATCAGTCTAAAGAACGAGTTGTTCCTGTATCAGAACCTTTTCGAACTCCGCGATAGGCTTCTGATCAAAAAAGAAGCAGATACCTATCATCAGAGGATCGTAAGGATAAAAGAGGTCGATCTGGCGAAGTATAACGATGAACTTCGGAAGATGGAGGGCCAGATCGGAGACCTGAAATCACAATCCCATGAGGGTTTGGAAACAGCCAAGGAGATGTGGGCCAGAAGAGATTCCATGAGAGAAAAGGCCCAGAAGGAGCATATGGCATTCATCGATGGAATGAAGCAGCTCAGGGGGCTCAGCAAACAGATCTGGGAGCGGAGAAAGAAGATACAGCTATCGTATCGACAGATCGATGATTGGAAGAAGGAGTTCAAGAGAACCCCTGAAGAGAGGAAGAGATCAGACCAGGGCCGTAAGCAAAAGGACGCTGTGGCAAAATACAAAAGGGGAGAAAAGCTTTCATTAGATGAGCTCAGCCTGGTAATGGAATCCGGTGAGATGAAATAATCGAGGTGAAGAAAATGGCATCTGAACAGCAGAGCAGGATCTCTAAACCAGCTGTCATCAGGATCGGAGCTGTTGCAATAGTGCTACTTCTTGTGGTTGGGGCATTTGCCCTGATCTTGACCAGACCAAAGGATGTTTCCAAACCAGCATACGATCCGGATATTGAACTTCCATCGGACTATCTGATCATTGTGGACTATCCTTCATCTGATGAGGATATGCTGTCCATTGCAGCTTTAACAAGTGTTCAGTTCGCTGATGGTGAATATCATCCATTGATCGTTTGTGATCCCGAAGGTGGTCTTTCAAGGCAGCTGCTCTATACGCTGGAAAACCTGGACACCGACAGGCAGAAGTACCTTTTCACCAACAAGGATACATCCCATACACTGATCAACACCCAACTGGGAGATATTGGTGCTGAGATCATTGCCGAGGAGAATGTTTTCCCTCTCATTTCAGATGTTTCTGCCCGTTTCATGGGTTTCGATGATGTTGTTACGGTTGCTTCCTACGAGGAAGCATTGTGGACGGCAGCCTACGCAACAAACAACAACATGGGAATTGTGAAAGGAGACCCTACTTTCATAAGTCAAGATGAGGTCTGGACCTTGATGAGTACCCAAGGATACGCCTCGAACTACATTATTGTGACAAATCCACTGGACCGCTCAGTTGAATCCTTGCACAGGACCCCTGACTATGATACATATGACGATCCATTCTTCACCCCTGCAATGTCTCTTATGACAGCGCAGATGGCAGCATATCATGATGCATATGTGATCACAAACACAACTCCAATTGCAACCTCGGATTGGGAACTGGATATGGAACTTTCCCCCAACAGGAGAGCTCTTGGAGTACATGAGAAGATCAGGGAAGTTAGCTCCGAGTTCGGAACTCCAGAATATGTTACCATCACTGCATCTGCTCCTGCAATACCCCAGTTCCTTGTCAGGTCCGGGGGCACAGAAGGGGACATTGTCAACTCCGATATCATATACGGTTTCATTGATAGTGATCATACCAGGATG
>JAUVBH010000147.1 GCA_030591285.1 Thermoplasmatota archaeon | reverse complement strand
TTCCTGTGTGGGAATTCGATTTTGATCCTGGAGAGATCGTTCTCATCATTCACCATCTTCACTGTGGTTCCGAATTTATAGGGTCTATACATGGAATATGCAATATCCTCCCCTCCATCCGGGTCATCGAAATACGCGGTTTGAATTGCCAATCGTGGTGGGATCCCTATTCTCCACACTCCAGATCTGGCTCCACCGCCAAACACCCACATATCCCTATTTACAGGATCAAAATAATGAGCATGCCCATTCAGAGTTCCTGGATTTGGATCTGGATACCAATCCGAATACCATTTGTCCTCCAGGATCCTGTATTTCACAAAATCATCATTTGCTCCACCTGTAAGATATAACTCCTTTGTAAGTGGGTCATAGTCCAATTTACCGTATGTCCTCGAAGAGGTCGTCCGGGTCAGTTCGGTCCAGCGGTTAGTATCAACATCATACCGCCAAAGATCCCTTTCATCTGTTGGGGTAGGAACTGTATTCTCGATACCTCCCATCAGATAGATCTGGTTCTTCTCTTCGATAAAGCAGAGAGCAGATCCTCGGCGACCTCCGGGATTCTCCCCGGTTCTTGTGAGGGGCTGGAATATCTTCAGGTTGGGATCGAACTTGTAGAAGTCATCCCTGATCTCGGTCGCTGAAGCAGTTGTGGGGTGGTGATATCCACCATAGATGTAGATCTGTCCATCAACGGTATTGAATATCATCTCGAAACCCTGCCTCTTCTGAGGCCCAGCTTCATCCATTAACAAGGTCCATGTGTATGTGTTGAGGTCCAACTTCCAGAAGCCATTGTAATCGTAGTATCTTCTATTCTGCTGGGTCCCCTCGGTCCACCCGCCACCATACATATAGACCGTCATATTTGCTTTATCGAAACACCAACCGGCATTCGAAACCGAACGAGGTCCCTCAGCACCAGGGTTGTAAAAGGGTCCTATCCAATCTTTCTGGGCTATATCCCAGTAAGAGATATATTCAGTTCCATTTGAGTAGCCTGCAAATTGTGCTGCGTAATAGATCCTCTGCCGATCGTCGTCAAAGGCAAAGATACCATTTGTCTCTGAACTGGATGAATCCTTGTTTGGGAAAGATGTCCATGTCCCTGTTCCAATGTCAAGATAGTTGAGGTCCCTGTAACGATAATTTCGATTCCCACTATAATATCTGCCTGCAAACACAACGAATTTATCATCCTCGGTTGAGTAGTGATTGAAATATAACAGTCTACCTGATGGAGCATCTAGATAGGTTGTATTTTCCCAGGTTCCCAAGGAAGTGTCATAGGTCCACATGACATCGCTTTCAGTGGTGCCGCTAATAAGACCACCCCAGATGTTCACAGTGCCATCTGAAGGTCTGTAGAACATCCTGGCACCGTATAAGCGTTGCATATCAGGATGAGTAGGTATCTGAAGCCATTGATTTCCGGTCATATCATAGATCCAGAACTCTTCAAGGTAACGTTGGTCCTCATTGTAACCACCGTACATGTAGATCTTTCGCCCTGATTCGTCTATGCACATGTCATGCTCGTATCTGGGGATTAAACCCATATTTGTTCCATCGGATAAACCGACCGCACCAGCGGAAGGAGTTGTGAGATCTATTTTGTAAAAACCTGTCAGATTATCAACGGGCTCAATGTTGTCAGCTCTTCCCATGTGAATGTAGAAGGTGTTATCGGTGGTGTCTACGACCGCAGGAGCCCGTGCCCTTCTCTTGAAAGATGGCTCAAGAACACCTGAGGATAGCAGTCTACTCCAGGTCTCTGTTTTTAGATCGAATTCCCAGAGATCGTCCATCATGGAGCCCGATTCGTATCCGCCATAGATGATCAACCTCTCGTTCACGCTATCATATGCATCTCCGAAGTATCCTCTGGCTCCAGGTTTGAAGGATTTCTCAACGGCAACCCATTCAAAGCTCGTAATATTGTAGTAGAATACATCCTGGTAACCGTTATATCCTCCCTGATAACCTGGAGACCCTCCCATGAAGATGTAGATCCGATCCCCGTACATGACGGTTGCTCCATTTTCGCCACCTGGGTGATAGCCATATCGCTCCCAGACGTTCCAGGGTTCTCCCCTCGTTGGGGGAGCAGTCAATCCAAGATCCATGACCTCATCATCCGTTAGGATCCTTGACCCATCGATCTCTTCTTCCACTTCTTCTGTCCCTTCCGCAGTTGGAACTATCATTTGCAAGTTAAAAACCAGCAAAAGGACCAAAAAAATCGCGAAGGCCAATCTCACACTACTTGAGAACCTCTTCACCATATGGCACCACTCCAGATGTCTATACTCTACAGTAACATGATCTAGAACGAAGGCATAAGGGAAGGAGCTGATAATATAGTTTTTGTAATAGCCAGTGCTTATTTCTTATACTATGGAAAAGGGTTCATTTTTTAATCTCTTCCTTGATGAATTTTATTACTCTATCACCGACATCCAGAGGGATGGAACATTTTTCCCTTATCCCATCCGGACCAGCAGTAACTATGTCATCCAATGAATCGAAGCTGATGAGGAGGTCTTTTGCCCTCGTTTTTCCAATTCCTTCGATCCTTGTGAGAATGGTAATGTCCTTTTTTCTAAGCTTTTTCTGATACGTTATTGCAAACCTATGGGCTTCATCCCTTACCCTCTGAAGAAGCTTCAGTGCAGGATCCGTTCTTTTCAAGATTGTGGGAATGGACCTCCCGGGTCGGAACAACTCTTCTTCCTTCTTTGCAATGGAGATGATCTCCGGATGGGATCCGAGTCCAAGCTCCTTGAAGGCATCCAAGGCAGCGTTCAGCTGGCCCTTGCCTCCATCGATAAGGACGAGGTCCGGCATCTCACCATCGTGATCCATCAATCTCTTGTATCTGCGGAAGACGACCTCTTTCATCGACAGGTAATCATCATTCTGGTCCAGCTGGATCTTGAACCTTCGGTAGCCGGTTTTCCTGGGTTTGCCATTGTTGAACTGAACCATGGAAGCAACTGTTCCGGTACCGGAAAGATGTGACACATCGAATCCCTCTATAACCAATGGCAGGTTCTGCATACCAAGTCTCTCTTTGAGGAGTTTAATGACATCTCGACTCTCCAGACCTTTCAATTGCTCAAGTTGATAGAGTCTCTGGTTCCTTCTGGCCATTTCTATCAGGGACCGTATCTCTTCTCCCCTGGGTCTCACGATCCTGACCTTGCTCCCCTTCTTTTCAGATAGGAATATTTCCAATTCATCTTTCCTCTCTTTTGGAAGATCTAGCTCATCCAAAACTATTCTCGATGGAGTATACCCGGATATCGCATAGAGGGAACTAATAAAGTCCCCCGCAGGACCAGTCAACGGTTCCTCACCTTCAAGTGAGAAGGAGATCGCATCCACGACCCTTCCCTCTCGGACCTTTACAACAGTTGCTCCGGTTCCCTTTGAATTGATATGAAGTGCATCAACATCTCCACCTTTGACAAGCACAACCTTCTGTGCCTGTCTGATCTTCTGTAGTCCATGAACGATGTCCCTTAGCATCGCAGCTCTTTCATAATCATTTGATGAAGAAGCCTTCCACATTAGTTCATCAAGATCAGCTATGACCTTCTCCCTTTTTCCTGCAAGGAAACTCCTCAGTCCATCCACAATTGTTGAATAATCTTCTTTTTTAACACTTTCATTACAGGGTGCCATACATCTGCCCAGGTGGTGTTCAAGGCATGGTCTCGAGGGTTTGGACAGATCCCTTCTACATGACCTGATAGGAAACAATTTCCTGAGCCACCTTAGAGATCTTCTCACAGCTCTGGGGTCAGAATGTGGTCCGAAGAACTCACCTTCACCCCTTTGCAGACCACGAACTTGATGTATAGCCGGAAATTGATCATTGGTGATCAAAAGGTATGGATATGATTTATCATCCTTGAGTCGAACATTGAATCTGGGTTTGTAACGTTTGATCAGTGTATCTTCAAGGATCAAAGCTTCAAGTTCGGATCCAGTGGCGATCCAATCGATATTGTCCGATCTGGTCCGTAATTTGATCTCTTTCTCATTTTTACGATCCTGCAGATGCGATCGGACCCTGGACCTTATATTGATGGCCTTTCCGACGTAGAGGACCCTGCCGGATGCAGATTTGAAAAGATAAACTCCACAAGTATCAGGAAGTGTAGCAGGATCTGTCCTCATCCTGTATAATTATGGTAAGCGGCTATTTATTGCCTGGCATAAATGGATGACCTAATCGTCATCAAGTTCGATCTCAAAATCCTCATCATCTTCGTCGGCCTCTTCCTCGAGGTCCTCTAGTTCTTCCGGTCGATTCTTCTTTCTATATCGAAGGGGATCGAACACATCATCTTCTTCTTCCTCATCCTCTTCCATCATTTCATCTTCGTCAGCATCGAATTCTTCTTCGTCCTCCTCGATGAAATGACCGCCCTCGATCTCTTCTTCCTCATCTTCCACTTTCTTCTCATCATCGATCTCGAATTCTTCATCGTCCTCTATAACATGGCCTCCTTCGATCTCTTCCTCTTCTTCCTCCATGTCGAATTCGATCTCCTCTTCTTCTGCTTCTTCTTCTTCTATCTCGATCTCCTCTTCGAATTCTTCCTCTTCCTCTTCTTCTAACTCCGGTTCTTCTTCCGGATCAGAAGGTTCATCTTCGTCGATCTCTATATCGAAATCCTCATCATCATCATCGTCGTCTTCTTCATCCTGATCGATCTCAAAATCCATCTCATCTTCATCCTTTTTACCATCGGGAGAGAAGATCTCCTCATCTTGATCCATCTCGGAAGCTGGAGTTCCCCACTGAGGTTCGCTTTTCTTTTCCTCCTCGACCTGTGATCGTTGTTGTGAAGGATCAATATCATACTCTTTCTCACAGAACCAGCATAACATTGTTCCAGAACTTGTCTTTTTGAGAGGGACACCACAGCTAGGACAGTTGGAGCCAACGCTTGCTCCTTTTTTGGATCCCTGTTGCGAACCTTTATCTTGTTCGTCAACCCAGGCTGTCCTAAGGGTGACCCTTCTTTGTG
>JAUVBH010000209.1 GCA_030591285.1 Thermoplasmatota archaeon | reverse complement strand
GTAAACATTTATTACTCCTATGCACCCTTACTGTCCAATCCATAATTGGAGTGGACATAACGAGAGGTGCTTCGATGAGCCATTTCGACCAGAGTGTAATTCGTTCACGTATTGTTTCCCCTTTGATCATCATCATGCTGATATTTTCCAGCTTGATGGGTCTGTTCTTGATCACGGTACCTTTTGAGGCATCGGGGATCACGATATCAGGCGGTGTCCTAACAGGTGACACACATTGGACAGTTTCCGATTCACCTGTTGACCTCCTGGATAATGTTACGATCCCTGCTGGATCGACATTAACGATAGACCCAGGTGTCACGATCACCTTCCCACCATCTGTGTGGATCGAGGTTGAGGGCACTATATGGGCTGCTGGAACCGATGCAGCCTCAATTGATCTTCACCGGTCTCATTCATCTTTCAATTTCGATGGGATCAATATAACCAACGGTGGTTATGGGTATCTCGATCATATTGAGATGTCCGGTTCCAATGGTGGTGTGAAATCTCAGGGCATGGGTTCAAAGGCGTTTGTATACAATTCAACACTTGAAGGTGCCTCAGCAGGTTTCAGGGGTCAGTCAGGTGGTTTCGGTTGGGTTGTGAACTGTACATTCAATGCGCCATCCAATTGCACTGCTCAGTCCAGTGCAGAGGTCCATGAGGGCAAATGGTTCTTCTTCAAAGCCATTAGAGATGATAATGGTGGCGGGGTCAAGGATGTATTTGTGAATATTACCGGGAACAAGTATCCATCAGATCTGGATACCTGGACCGTTTTCACCTCATCCTGGGATCAGGTGAGGACAGATCCGAATGGAATTATGCCACCCATACCTGTCGATCAGTATAAGCACAAAGGTTTCACATCGTCGATCAAAGTAGACCTTACCATGAGACTCAATCTAAGTACCGATAAGGCAACATGGAGAGATGATTTTGATGGAGCCAGTTTCTTTGTTGGTGATAATTTTGCCAAGGAATGGAATATGGACTTCACCCCCCCTCCAACTCCAACAAATCTAACGATCACCAATGTGACAGGGTCAACGATCAATGTCACATGGGATCAAGTGGAAGTTCCAGATCTTGTACGGTTCGACCTCGTCTATAAGAAGGATTTCGAGCCCGAAGAAGCGTATATTGAACTGATCCTTTGGGGAACAAAAAGAGAACGCACCATCGATGGCCTGGAGGAAGAAACAACATATGACATTAGAATAAGGTCCAAGGATCTTCCACCTAACGAATCTCCATGGACAGAAACCATTCAGGGAAAGACCATTGATATCACACCTCCGAGTCCGCCAACTGACCTTTGGATGGATAATGTTGGAGGTGATTGGGCCCTTCTTAGGTGGTCAGCAAGCAATAGTTCGGATGCGATAGGCTACTACGTCAACATCTCTGAAAAGGATGGAGAATGGTCAACACAACAATATTTCGATTTCAGAACAACTGTAAAAGCTAATATCACTGGCCTATCATCTGAAACAACCTTTGAGGCATGTGTGTGGGCGATCGATGATTCTCTTTACCCGAATCCCAGCATCAAGACCGAGAAGATCGAATTTACAACAGACGATATCACACCTCCAGTCCTCCCAATGCTGGAGTTCTTCCCTCTTCATACAGAACATTACATGCCGGGATCGTTGTTGTTCAACACTTCACTTGTTAGTTTCAAGGTCAATGTTACAGGAGAAGACCGTACAATCATCGAGATCGTTCTCGATGGGATAGACTTTGTGGATCCTGATGAGATCATCGATCGATGGACCACATATGATGGGGTCTTCCAGTACTATTTCTTCCTCAGCGAGGGAAGACATACAGCAAAGTTCAGATCTATCGATCCATCCGGGAATATAGGTGAATATAACCAGACATATCTTTGGGTCGATCTATCAGCCCCTGAAATGAATATTGTCAATGTAACAGAGGACCAGATCGATTTCTATTTCAACGAGATGGTGAACCTCTCCCTGAACATCTCGGATGCAAGTGAGCTCTCTTCCATTGTATGGGTTGTAAGCAACAATGACACTACAGAGACCGTGGAAGGAACCGAATTGCTCCTGCAGCTTGATGTGGGAACCTATGATCTTACCGTTACAGCCTATGATAATGCCGGGAATTGGAACAAGATCTCATATGAACTTACCATCTCCATACCTGATACAACAAAACCCGGAGTGATATCGATAGAACCCGCTGATGGAGAAAAGGATGTAGGTTTGGGGCCTGCGATATCTGTAAGGTTCAGCGAGTTATTGCTATGGGATGAACTTACTCCCCAACTTGTCCCAGAAAGTGGTCAACCAGTTGTCCTTATGACCACATTGTATGAGGTTAATAGGACCATCACATACTATCCGGATGAATCCCTCCTGGGGAAGACGAACTACACCTTTACCCTGAGCAATATTCTGGATCTAAGCAGGAACCCAGGAGATCAGATATCAATCCAGTTCACCACTATCTCTTTGGATGATATTGATGGAGATGGTGATGGGATACCAGATAACTATGAACTGAACAATCCGAAAGCACTTTCTCCTTCAGATCCCACAGATGCTGCTCAAGACTATGATAACGATGGACTAACCAATCTGGAAGAGTACCAGATGGGAACCGAACCTGACAATGGTGATACGGATGATGATGGGATCCCAGATGGTATTGAGGTAGACTGGGGAATGGATCCTAAGTGGGCTTCAGATGCACAGGGGGATATTGACGGTGACGGATATACCAATCTTGAGGAGTATGAAAAAGGATCGGACCCACGCGATGAAAATAGCGTTCCCGAAGCGAAAGATGATGGCATAGGACCGTACATCATGATCTTCATCCTCATTCTCGTCCTCGTGGTCGCTGCTATAGTGATCTTCGTGATCGTGATCATGAAAAAGAAGAGGAAGGAAGAGGAAGCGGCCAAAGAGGCGGAAGAGGAAGTTGAGAAGGAAGAGGTCGAAGAGCCTTCGTGGTCAGAACAGGAAGACCTTCACAAGAAGGAGTGTCCTTTCTGCAATGCCGCTCTTGATAAGGGTATGGTCTACTGTTCAGAATGTGGTATGACACTTCCTGAAGAAGAGGTTGAAGAGGATTCCATGGATGAGGACGAAGAGAAAGAGCCTCTTGAAGGTGGACCACTGCCGATCGAGGACGACATCGATAACGAGAATATTCATCCCATATCGGAGGATATTCCTGTCCCCGAGGATGGTTCACCCATGGATGATGATGATGGAATAGAACCACCTTCTATGAATGATGGCTTCTAAATTCTCTCTATCGTGGACCCCAATAGGTCCAGTATATCAATGCAAATGCCCCATAAAATACAAAAAAGTGGGAAAGCTTTTTATTTTTTATACATAATGTAAGGTGTCGAACCCCCGAGGTGGATGTGATGAAGGTACCATGTAAGAAATGCGGAACCAAGATGGATTATCCTTTCAACAAATGTCAGGATTGCGGCTGGGTCCCAAAGGGCGATCTGGCAAAGAAAGCAAACAGGTTCGCCAAAAAGTACGAGGAAAAATTCGGTGTTCCTGAGAAGAAGGGAAAGAAGAAGCAATCCGCCAAAAAATCGGTGGGTAAGAAGAAGCCTTCAAAGAAAATGGAAGAGAAGCCCAAGAAGAAAAAGAAGGCTGTTGTGGAAGATGATGATGAGATCCCAATTTCAAAGAAAAAATCATCAAAGAAAAAGCCTTCCAAGAAAAAGGCAGTAGAGGGTAAGAAGAAGAAAAGGAAGACTGTCGTAGAAGATGATGAAGAAATTTCAGTTCCAAAGAAGAAGTCATCAAAGAAGAAGGAGGAGAAACCAAAGAAGAAGAAGAAGCCGGTAAGAGGTTTCAATCTTGATGGCGGGGGAGATGAAGGAGCTGTCAAATCCAGTTACAGGCCAATGAGCCTTGATGATGATGATGATGACGACGATGAGATCTTTGTCATAGGTGCTCCTAAGAAACCAAAGAGGCGCTATGAAGAAGAGGAGGAGGAAGAAGAGGAGGAGGACGAGGAGGAGGAGGAAGAAGACGAGGAAGAGGAAGACTACGAAGATGAAGGGGACGAGGAGTAGAAGGTCGAAGATGACGACGAAGAGGAAGAAGACGAGGAGGAAGACGAGGAGGAGG
>JAUVBH010000314.1 GCA_030591285.1 Thermoplasmatota archaeon | reverse complement strand
CCTACAAAGGTCCCGGTCTGATCAAGCATGCAGGGGTCGGAGATACGATGATCGGGCATTTTGGCGGGTCCGATCGGGGATCCAAAGAGATATTGGAGAACGTTTTGAGCATTGCAGGTCTATTCACACAAGCAGGTCTGGAGATGGAGACCACAACCTGCATTGATCGAGAGATCTGGGCAAAGACCATCATCAATTCCGCCATAAACCCGCTCACAGCCATTGTAGGAGGCCCTAACGGGGTTATTGTGGACAATGAGGAATTGAACCATATGGCCATGGACCTGATCAGAGAGGGTGTGGAAACGGCAAATGCATACGATATCGATCTGACAGAGGAAGAGATGCTGCGAAGGACCATGGAAGTCGCAGAGAGAACGTCCCATAACCACTCCTCCATGTATCAGGATATCAAATTGAAGAGAAGGACAGAGGTCGATTCCATCAACGGGGCATTGGTGGACAAAGCCCGGGAGAAAGGACTCGACGCTCCTTTCAACATGGCCATGGTCAGGTTGATAAAAGGTCTGGAAGTGCTGAACCTTTCTCGTTGAGGAAATATCAAAAGAATTCTGAGATCGCACTTTCCAGAGACTTACCATCAAGAATTGCAGGTCTCATCTCTTCTGGAAGGAATTTCAGATATCTTGGCTCCTTCAATCTTTCATCCATTAGAACGACCACAGCTCTGTCACTCTCTGACCTGATCGATCTTCCAGAGGCCTGAAGGATCTTATTCATTGCAGGATAAATGTATGAATACTCCTCCCCAAGAACATAACCGAACTTACCTTTGAAATACTCCCTGAGAGCCATGACTTCAAGTGACGGAGGAGCAAAGGGTAATCCGATAACAAATACCCCCGTTAGCAGATTATCCTTGTAGTCAACTCCTTCGGAGAGGGATCCCCCCATCACTCCAAGTAAAAGGGCCCCTCCCATCCCCTTCGCTCTCATCAACTCGGTTATCAGATGTTCCTTATCAGATCTTGTCATGGACCTCTCTTCCACTATTGTCCGTTTCGGGCATCCCCACAGGTACTCCTTAACATCGAACAACATGGAATAAGATGGAAAGAAAGCTGCCACATTTCCTGGGAAAGAACCTGTCATCGACACTATCCTTTCAGCAATTGTACGATACATCGAACTGGATCGCTTCTTGTAGGCAGTAGTGACCTTTTCCTCCAATAATACCAACTTGTTCCTTCTGGGGAAAGGAGAGGGATAGACCTTCTCTTCCCTGCGGCTTCTTTTCATTCCCAGTATGTCGCCGAACATGGATGGTGGTGAGAGCGTTCCACTCATCAAGATAGCACTATGGCAGCCTTTGAAGATCGGTCCAGATATTTCGCCGGGGTCCAGATTCCGAAATGCCAATTTCAGGGAATCGATGGATTTACCTTCGGGGACCATTATGTAGAGTATATGGGATTTTTTCATGGAGAGCATCTTGTTCAGGAATTCTGCAACCAATGTTACAGGGTTCTCTTCCTCTGATCCCCTTCTCTTTTTTGAGAAATCCTCAAGCATCTCTATGAATATTTCAAGATCGAACGAACCATCGATAGAGCTCTGGAATATCGCCCTGAGCTCCGAGATGAACTCCCTCTTTTCAAGTTTGACCTCTCCTCCATCCTCCACCTTTTTGTGTTTAGCTTCCTTGAGGATCAGCTCTTTGATCTCCCTGAGAAATACCTTGAGATGTCTGTGACCTGATATCATGTCCCTTGCATCGTCCACAAGTCTGAGAGGGAGTTCCTCCGATTGGTTGGACCTTATCCTATCTGGTAGGTTATGTGCCTCATCCACGATCAGAACAAGCTCACTGAGATCACGACCCAGTCCTGACAATATTGTATTCGATAGATCTGAGAAAAGGTAATTGAAATCACATATCAGGACATCGGCTTCCTTGGCAGCTTCAAGAGCAGCACGATGAGGACATATTTTCCATCTCATGGAAAGTTCCTGTATCTCATTCACATCGTGGATATCCTCAAGTATCGTCTTTGTAAGGGATTTTGGTGGAGGTTTGAAAAGGGGACAGGATCCGTCCTTTGACTGCTCTTTACAAAGGAAGCTGAATGAAGCGTGG
>JAUVBH010000243.1 GCA_030591285.1 Thermoplasmatota archaeon | reverse complement strand
CCACCTCTTCCTCCTCGAGATCCTCGATATCATCTTCCGATGGCATCAGCTCATCATCGTCAATGTCCTCTTCCTGGGCGAAGAAATCATCGTCCAGTTCATCAACATCCTCCTCATACTCATCCTCCCCCCAATTATCACCAAGATCGGAATAGATGTTTTCCTCCTCCTTCTCCGGGAGCATTTCTCTTCTTTTACCCTTGATGCCCCTCTTCTTTCCCTTCTTTTCCATTTTCTTCTTGTCCTCGGCGGAGAAGACCGTCCCGCATTTCATGCAGTATTCATCTGCAAGTTTCGCATCAACTCCGCAGTATGGACACTTGGGAACGTAGAAATCAGATTCGAAATGTGCGGGGACAAGGGGTTGTTGATATTCTCTTTCCTCCCCTTCCTCCCTTCTTCTTATCAGGAAATAGACAAAGAATGCCCCGATAATGATCCCGATGAGAACAGCTATCAAAAGGAAAGGAAGCCATTCCTGGAACCAATCCCACATGGAACCTTTACTTCCTTCGCTCCCATCACCATCAATAGGAGCTCCCTCTACATTCAACAATATCTTCTCGGATGACACAATATTGTTACCATCAGAGACTACCACCCATAATCGATGAACTCCGGTTCTCTGGAGTGTCAAGTTCAGGAGCTCACCATTGCCGATGCTGGTGGTCTCCGGATAGTTCTCAAGGTCCGAATACCATGTGAATGTAAGTTCTTCCCCCTCTGGGTCGAATGAGGAGGAGGCATCAAGAACGATACTGTCCCCTTTGGTTATGGTCTCTGTGGCAGGATACATGGCAAATACTACAGTAGGTGGAATATCGATCACTGTTACCTGGACCTCGATGCTGATCGGTGTTGATATCACCCATCCGTTCCCTGCTTCGTCCATTACCCTGAACTTTATCAAGTTGAATGGACCCTCATCAAGGAGCACCTCTACCAGAGCAGCATATGCTCCTCCACCCCGGTCCTCCAGCTCATCAACTGTCTTCCAGGGGGAGAAACCTCCGACACCATACTGGATCCATCCGCTTATTGTAGATACGGAATACTCCACTTTCTGTGGATCTATTCCTGAGCCATCATCGGCAATGAAGGCGGTCATCTCCACTTTCTTTTCTGTGATCTCTTCTGATCCATTTGGAAGGAAGCCTGTGAATGAGGGGAACTTATCATCTATGAATATTGAAACAATATCGCTCTGGACCGAGTTACCGGCAACATCTTTAACAACCCATTGAGCGAAACCCCAACCTCGGTATGCGGGAAGCACCTGAATAGAAGGAGTTGCGCTTGCTCCGATCCCAGTAAGACCAATACTTGTGAAGGAAAGGTCATAGAATTCATCTCTGGATCCTATCCTGTACGTAATCGAATCCAATCTCACACCCGATAGATCATCTTCCATATAGCACTCAAGGGTGAATGGATCAGGTCCCACGGTCAGATCTTTCTTTCCTATCAGGTTTATTCTTGGAGCTCCGGTGTCCAGATTGTAGGAGTAAGGAAGTGAGATAGAGGTCTGACCTGCCTCATCATCAACTTTCCACTGAATGTAGTGGCCGAAACCGTCAGCTTCCGGTACTGTTGTGTTCAATCTGATCTGATCATCCAGAACGGTGTAATCCTTGACACCCATCCAATCGCTGAGCAGTCTTACATCGGACCGATACAATCTGTACATGGCAGATTTCGGATCAATTCCGGAACCAATATCTGATACCATGATGGAGAAATAGTTTGAATCACCGTTAACCCATGAGTTCTCTGATGGGTTGGGATTTGAGAACCTCGGTTCGTTCACATCAATAAGAAGGGATCTATTCTCCATTGGTCCCCGGTTCCCTGCCTTATCAAATGCAAAAATTGTAATGGTCTGTGAACCATGTGGGAGAAGAAGAAGGTCTCCAGGGTGTAGATGATCCATAACAGAGATGACCTCCAGGTCCTCGTCCAGTACGGTTATTGTATAGTTTGAGATCCCCGACCCACCGAGGTCGACTATCTCTTCCCAGTAGACCTCAATTACCTGATCATCGTCAACATCACCGATCCCGGATTCCTTACCATCGGGGAACAATCTAAAAGATGACACTGGAGGTGGAGCAACTGTATCAACATCCAATTGGAATTCGATATCGTCTGTCCAGACAGCTCCCGATGGAATGGTTCCATTGGTTATCCTGAATTTAGTTCCAGACCCGGAGATACCCTCTCCCGGATAAGTGATCGGGAAATCCACCATGCTGCCGTTCATCATCCCAGTTCCGATAATTATCCCGTCCGGCCTTTCAAGTATCACATCAATATCATCGGAGGAGTTAATACCGAATCCAACACCGGACAAACCATGGAAAAGAGTGAGATTGCTTACAGAGAAACCGGTTTCTCCGTTGATCCAGCCTGAGATATCCTTTCTATCCTCCCCAAGGATGTTCCTTGAGGTATCAACGATGGTCACCAGTCTGTCTATGATGAATTCATCATTGAGGAAGTTCTGATGCTGACCCCCAACTCCGTTAACTTCGGTTATCACAATTTCGGGATCAGGCATATCCCAGCCCACCTCAATAGCGAATTCTATGAACCAGGATTGGACACCATCGTTCCATGCCTGGCTTACCGAATGATTGATCATTATCTGGTCCTGGAAATCACCAATTGCATCAACCCTGAATGATTCAGTGCTGGTATCGAATATTACCTCGGCGGATCCAGTAGCGGAATCTGATAGTAACAATATTTTAACGGTCTCGACATCTGCAAATCCACCAAGTGCTCTTGCACTCATTTTCATCACATAAGGTCCTTCCTCGGGAGCAAGTACGCTCAAAGGTCTGTTGAGTGGTCCTGCTATGGAGATCGAATTGGTTATCCCAACTTGAGAAGCTCTGAAGGGTAGATCGAAAAGGTCCTTCCCTTCCCAATAATATACAGCTCCTGGACTGCTGCCATCCTCCATAGGATCTGCACCAGGGGCCCCGATGAAGAGATCGTCCCTGCCGTCGTGATCCACATCCTTTGTTGTCAGCGCATAGCCTGCTTCATCAAATGGTTTGAACCCATATATCACAGGCAGGGAGGATGTGTTAATTGTCAGGGATCTTGAAAGAAGAGAATTCGGGAAGACGTGTACAGCACCCGTGGTTGTACCGCTGAGAGCATCAACGAATCCCTTTGCACCAATGAAGATATCCTTCTTGCCATCTCCATCCACATCTCCGATCTCCAGAGCGGAGCTTGACCTCTGATACTGCTCATCACCACAGATGGAAACATTGAACTCGGTCCTCAAAGTAATATTACCAGCGGGCATCCTGGATGCCATGAATTCACCGTCAAGAATGAAGGTGTTACCTCCTTCGAGGTTGGTCCTTTGGAAACCGTCACCCTTTGAGCTCCCAAGTATGAGATCGGCTTTGCCGTCTGTATCCAGATCATCAGATATCAATGACCCACCGATCTCATCATACGGCCAAGGGCCGAATATCCTCAGATTGGGTTCTGTCACAAGATCGATATTGCTGGCCCAGCTGGACCTACCCGGGATCACATAGGTGACACCT
>JAUVBH010000039.1 GCA_030591285.1 Thermoplasmatota archaeon | reverse complement strand
GGAAGATCTCAGGGTTTCATCGATCCTTCTCTTCCTGCCCTGGGCATCGGCCTGATCAGTGGTGATCTTGCGGATCTCCTTTTCCAGCTGAGCTACCTTCTCCCTTGCTTCGTTCAAAGCTACGGTGACGGAATCGGACTCGGCCATTTTCTCCTGCAACTGTGCTGATATGGATTCCAATTCTGACTTGGACCTTTTTCCAAAACCGGCTCCGCCCTTCTTCTTTGACAGACTGCCACCGGTAATGTCCCCGCCAGCTCCTGCGATCTCACCGGAGAGGGTAACAAGCCTCACACCACCCATCAATCTTCTAAGGGTCGACAGATCATCTGCAATTACTGTATCTCCGAATGCCCATGAGAAAGCGTTCCTGTATTCTTCTGAAAACCCAATAAGATCCACTGCAAGTCCAACAACGTGCGGATCATCCCTGATCATCAATGCCTTGGCACCCGGGCGTTTCATTGAGAGCTTGTTCAGGGGAAGGAAGGTTGCTCTGCCAAGCCTTTTCTTCTTTAGATGGTCAATGCACTTAGCAGCCACCTCGTCATCATTGACGATGATAGCGTTGATCCTTCCGCCTGCAGCCACCTCCAATGCAGTTGAATACTCTTCTGGAACTTTTCCCAACTCTCCGATGGTTCCGTATATCCCTCTGATCTCTCCCTTATCCCTCGCCGTTAAAAGATCGTCAACTGCCAGAGAGGTTCCCTTCTTCAATTTCTCCGATGTCTCCAGCTCCACCTTGAGCTGTGTATAGGTCCTGTTCAGGGATGTGATCTCCTGTTCCAGACCCCTCATTTTCCCGCCAAGAAGCTTCTCTTCTGTCCTCGAAGACATGTAGTCCTTCTGGAGTTTGTTCAATCTCTTTTCAGAAGCTCCCTCTGCGACCTTGGACATCTCTTCTTTGAGATCAGCGATCTCGTAATTTATAGTGGAGACCATCTGTTCGGTATCTGCAAGAGCGGTTGTCCTACTGACCAGAGCGTGGCCGGCCCTGTCCCTCTCAAGAACAGAGTCCGACAGGCTATCCCTTGTACCTTCAAGTTCCTTGGAAACCTTTCCAAGGTCCCTTCTGAGTTCAAGGAGGTCAAGATCGGACTTCTCCTGTTCCTCTTCCAGATCATCGACCTTTTTCTTGATCTCGTCTTGCTTTTCCGAGACCTTTTCGATCTCTTCGATGGAGGATGTCTTCTCTTTTTCAAGACCCTCCAGTTTTTTAATGACATCCTTCTTTTCCTGGGCCCTGTGCTGTTTTTCACCTTTTAATTCAGAGATAGAATCATCTGCCGTCATTATGACATCGCGGGCCCTCATCAGCTCCAGTTTGGCATCATCCAATTTACCCTTCAGCTTCTTGCCCTCTTCTCCTGTGATGTCATCTATCTCTGCTTCGATCTTTTTGATATCCTGTTCCAGGGAGACCCTTTCGGATTCCAACCGTTCCATATCTCCACTGAGCTTGATCTTCATATCCTCTGCGTTTTTGATGGCCTGATGATAGGTGTCTATCTCACCTCTGACGGAAGTTTCCTGAACATGATATAAGAGTGCCTTGGACTCATTGATCTGGTCCTGGGCGCTTCGATATTTCTCTGCCTGCTCTTTCTCCTTCCTAAGTTCCCTGAGCCGGATCTTGATCTGATCCAGGAGCCATCCGATCTTCTCCATGTTCTGCTCGGTGCGCTCTTTTTTATTCAGGGCTGATCGGATCTCCTCGTCGTATTTCCTTATCCCTGCGATATCGTCTATTTCTTCCCGGATCTTCATGGGTGTCTTGTTGATGAAATCTGCAATATGACCCTGAAGAACGATATTGTAACCCTCTGCAGAAAGGTGGGCATGAGTGAGTATCGATTCAAACTGTGACTGGGATGAAACTCGACCATTGACATAGAAATAGGAGAGAGTGGAATTGGGATCTGATGCGGATTTCCTGATGAGTCTTTTCAGGGAGACATCATCAGAATCAATTGGGATCATACGGTCCGAGTTGTCGAAGATCAGAGTGACCTTGCACTCCTTGGAAGCTTTGAAACGATCGTTGCCGTGGAAGATCAGGTCCTCCAGCCTCTTTGCCCTTACCATCTTGGAACTCTTCGGACCAAGGACGAAGAGGATCGCGTCCGCAATGTTTGATTTTCCAGATCCATTTGGTCCGGTGATACCGGTGAAACCCTTGTAAATTGGAACTACGACCTTCTTCCTGAAGGTCTTGAAATTTTCCATCTGTATTTCTTTAAGATACATGGGTTCACCTGAACAGGGTCCTAGGATCCTTCGATATTGCTTGAGCTCGTCGCAGAGCGGATTCCCATCCCGCTTTGTACAGGTGTAAGTTGGTTTATGAATATATAAATAACTATCTTAAAGACTGGTCCTGGCCCTGAGATCGGATAACATCTTCTTCGATCTCTTCATTTGAACTCTTTCTTCTCATCCATACCAATCTGGCCCAAAAAAGGAACATCACACCGAAGAATGCCAGTGTGAAAAATGGAACAATATACCAAAGTGATACTCCACCGAAGTCGATCAAAGAGGGCTCCTTTTCCATCATAATGGGTATCTTATGTTCGGTTTCTGACTTTTCACCATATGCAATGGCCGTGGCCTTTATCGTGAAGTAACTGTCTATCTCTCTGTTCTCATATCCTCTGATGGTGAATGAGATCGGGAACTCACTGAAGGGACCAACAATCACCCATCCTTTGAAAATATCGATCTCGATCTCTGATGGATTCTCATTCACAGCAATTCTTACTGTCACCTCATCATTTCCGTCGTTTGTGATCATAAGTTCAATGGTCTTCCATTTTCCAACATCCAATGACACAGGACCTGAGGGTTTCACCCTCTCAATACCAAGATCACAATATGATCCGATCTGGACCGATGCAGTGACCGGAGTGATATATCCGGATCCTTCATCTGGATCCAGATATTCCCAATCACCGGAAAGAGAGATGGTTGTGATGGCTCCAAGGTTGAGATCACCGGATCTCTGATATCTGAATGAGAACTCCTTTTCCATTTCCTCTGGTTTTTCGAAATCAACATACTTATCAGAATCGTATTCGAATTCATCTGAAAGATGAAGGTTCACCCTTACTTTTGTCCCATCCGGGGCACTGGTACTGATCATACATGTGACAGTTCCTTTCACCTGAACCACATGAAAGTTGTTCTCAAAGCTGGTTTCATATAATGAACGTTCAAAAGTTATCAATACCTCTGGATCCCCGTAAAGGGGTCCGACCTGGGCATCGCTGTATTCGAAAAGATCAGTGGGTAGTATTAGAAATGAAAGGATCAAGATCCAGAGGATCATCAACCCTGCTGTACTACGGTGAAGATCCATCCAAAGCTCTCCATTTCTTCTTTCTCCTTCTGATGATCAGAATGAAAACGACCATCACGATAGTAAACACCAACAAGAAAGCCCCACCCGTTAACAATGAGAGGAAGATCTCGGGTTCCATTCCACTGTTCCTTGAGGATATATAGAGATAGGAGTACTCATCTATGACCAATTCTCCAGATGCATCATTCCTAACCTGGAGGGTTATTTCTCCTTCCTGAGCATCTCCATCTTCCTGATAGATCAAGATCTCGATCACCTTGGTATTGAAGGGGATCATTGTTATCGATGATGGTTTAACTTCGACCTCAACTCCCGGAGGTGATCGAATGATATTGATCTCGATCGAGCTCTCGGAATTTGCCTGATTCCGAAGGTCCAATCGATAACTGTACCTTTCACCGATGGTAACATCGAATGTTGGTTTGGAATCCATCGAGGAGAGAGATATGTACCCATAGGCTGTGATCCTAACTGAACCATATACAGAATCAGCTCGCCCTGAACCGGTACCACGATGGCTGTATTCCCAAAGGGTTTGCAATTCGAAATCGAATTCATCCCCGGCTCTGGCATCAGGCATGGAATAGAAGTTCAATCTGAATGCTACCGTGGATTCATCCTTAGTAGCATAGAACTCATCGAGCCCATCATACATGACATCTACCCCAATAAGAGAGATCTTCAATTCAACGAAAACCGAATCCGGAACGTATTCGGGAATTATACATGTGATATTCCCTGATATGATGGCTTGATCTTGTGGACCGGATCCAGCAATTGTGTGGAACATCGTACTATCCAGGATCACCGTTATTTCGGGACTGGAATACTCTTGCTGCTCTGGTGCTCTGGTCCCATTTTGATCGGCTTTAACGGATACAGGAATTGAGATCGCTAAAATTGAGATGATAATGGTCATGTAAATGGAATATGTGGGCCCCCTCACCGAGATCATGTTGAACCAATATTCAATTCTGATGGATTTAAACCCTTTCCTGGTCCCATCTTTGAATGGTTCAATGAAAAGCATTAAGAAACTTCATTCCGGTCATGAGCACATGAGAGGGAGATGGATATCTTCCGTCGCTGTTATGGTGCTTCTGATCGGCATCCTCACGGCGACCGTTGAAGGAACGAACGAACACCACCTGGAATTAGGGTCATCGGTCACCAAGAACAGAGTATCAGATGAACTTACAGAGATACTCGAGGATGAGAGTGAAATGGTATCCTTGATCATTCAGTTCAAAGATGGACCCACTGACAATGACAATGACTACCTGAAGGACCTGGGATTCTCCATCAGAAGAACTTTCAGTGTAGTACCATCGATCTCTGTTGATGGTCCAAAGGTACTGATAGATAAACTCCTGGATAATGATCGGGTCATATATGTTGAGAACAACGATCCAGTTGTTCACGATATGGAGATGGGAACCCATGTGATCAATGCCACCCAGGTCTGGGCAAGCTTGGTAGATGGTCCAGGAGGGTTGAAGGATCCCATCGATGGGACCGGGGTCACTGTCTGTGTTGTAGACACCGGTATTGACGCAGGACATCCGGACCTGGACTACCAGACAAAAACGATCAAAAATCTTTTCGATGCCGGGAATGGTCTATGGATCGAGGCGGAGAATACAGACACCAATTTCGGTCATGGAACCCATGTTGCTGGCACAGTAGCAGGGAATGGGGACGCATCCGCTGGTGCCAGACGCGGTGTCGCACCAGGTGCAAATCTCATTGGATTGACGGTCTCCTTACCAGAAGAGGCAACCTCTGATCTTGAAGATGGTTACCTCCAGGGTCTTCAATGGGTCTATGATAACTCAAGACCGGGTGCAAATCCGGACAATATCAGGGTGGTTACAAACTCCTGGCATTCAACAGTTGCAGAATATGATCCATCCACTGTCCTGACCCAGTTGATAGAGAAATTGACATTCGAAAACAATGTTGTATCAACCTGGTCAGCAGGAAATGATGGTAGAGATGATCCTGAGGGGGTCGAACTGACCACCTCCGGCCAGGGTAACGCTCCTATAGCCATCATGGTGGCAGCCTACGAGAGAGACGGATCTGCCGTGACCGATTTCTCATCAAGAGGAAGGGTCGGAGCAAATCATACGTATCCAGATATTGGGGCCCCGGGTAGAACCATCTGGTCAACATCTGCAAGAAGAACTGTCATCAGTGGGGGCTCTTTCATTGGGGGAAACACCAACCCGTATTATTTGGCCATTTCTGGAACATCGATGTCAACTCCCCATGTTGCAGGTTTGGTCGCACTTCTATGGCAGGCAGCACCATCGATGGTGATCTCGGACCTACATGAGGATTACTCGGGAGATGATCCCGATGGATTCTACGCAGATGAAAAAACCGTAATACATGAGGCTGAGTGGATACTCGAGGCTTCAGCGTTGTTCCTCCCACCCGATGCGGACCATGGGAACGTTGCCGGTGATATCAACTCCACCGGATGGGGAGGGAAACCGATCGATTATGTTCAGGGATATGGTATAGTCGATGCGAAGAGAGCTGTAGGGATCGCCCTTACACTTGAAAGATTAAGGGACATGTGCGAGGACCCAAAGAAGATCACCGTCATGGATGCAATAAAGGCCTACGATGACCAGGAAGTAGCTGATACTTACTTTGCCACGGTCAGTGAGACCGAGGTCATGTGGTCCGGTGAATATTCCAGATACAATGACCAGAGCATGAATCCACTCTCCCTTGTCAACCTCACAAAATATGTTGAGGTTCCGGAAGGTGCACAGAGTGCAACGGTCACAATGACATATGCAGGACTTGACTCGTCAGAATTCCAGGCTGGAGACCTGTCATTCACAATTGATACCAGCGGTAATGGCGATCCTGATGTTGAGAGTTCGCTGTCCTTCAACGATGGAGGAGTCGATGTCGAAGAGCTGCAGGCCACAGGCGGCGATCTGTGGACATTCGGGATCGTTGGAAGGGGGGTGAAACTGCCCCGACCATTCCAGGGCGTGAACTATGTGGAGATGAGGATAGAGTACGATATCAACATCGTATTCGAAATGTCGGAGAACGGAACACAATCCACAAGACCCCTGAATGCAGTTTTCGCACCTGTTCTTCCATCATATACCGTTGAAGAAGGTGCTGAGATAGAAGTGATGAGGTACAGACTACGTGGACTTCAGCTTCCAGGTGAGGAGGAGGATCGGTCTGAACCTCAGAAAGGTGCTCCCTGGGGCGTCATCATCGTCATCCTTCTGATCATTGCAGCCGTCATAGGAACACTGTTCTACCTGAAGAAGAAACGAAAGACTGTATAAATTGCGTTTCACAAACCTCAAGTACTCCTCAAACCCAATCCCACCCAATAGGGGGAGCACAACTTGAAAGAAGAAGAACTCGAGAAAAGGATCCGGGCTAGAGTTGGGAGGATCCGTGAATTCTATACACACCTTGTAGCTTATTTGATAATCAATATGATGCTCGTCGGTATATGGTATGTTACAACCAAGGGTTTCCCCTGGTTCGTGTTTCCATTGGGAGGTTGGGGAATAGGTCTTTTCTTCCACTGGTACAGTGTGTATGTCGAGGAAGGGTTTCTCGGGCGGAGCTGGGAGGATCGTAAGGTCAAAGAGCTCATGGATAGAGAGAATTCCAGGAAGAAAAAGAGCTGAAGTTAGAGGGAAAAAGACAATATACCAGCATTATGTAGGTATCATATGGAGGATGAGAAGGGTCGGGATGAAGACATTGAATACATCCATACCCACAAATGGCCCTCTGAAGAGATCATAGCTCTTTACAAAGCAGGGAGCTGGTGGAAGGATTCCTATGAAACTGAAGGCATTCCTCCCTTGCTCATAGGGAGCTTTGGATTTGTTATTGCTTACTCCAAGAGTGAAAAGAGAGCTGTTGGAATGGGTAGACTGGTCTCTGACGGTGTCAGTGATGGTTACATTCAAGACCTGGTAGTTTTCCATGATAGAAGAGGATCTGGTATCGGTAAGGGTATGGTCGAGGAACTTGTGAAGTTCGGTAAAGAGAAGGGATTGGTCTGGATCGGATTGATCGCTGAAGAAGGCAGCAAAGGGTTCTACGAAAGGGTTGGATTCAAGGAATTCAAGGGAACACCGATGCTTTACGAGCAGTAGGAGGAATTGGATTGGAACTCAGTGATTTCAAGGTGGTGGATCTGGACGATATGAAGGTTTTCAAGGAGCAATACTCCAAATTCCACCCCCAACATTCAGACTACCTGCACGGGATAATGTATACCTGGCGGGATTACATGACCTATTCCTTCACAAAGATGAACGACTCTATCATCCTATTGGGAGAACATGACAATAGCCACTATATCCGACCACCAATAGGCCCCCACGATAAAGAGGTGTTCCAGGAGGTCATTGATCTTTCCATCAGGGAAGGATGGAAACCGGTGATCTCGATGATAGGGAAGGAGACTGTAGATTGGATGAAAAAGGAGTTTCCACAATTTGAATACCGTTCTCATGGGGAATATTTTGACTACATTTACCAGACCTCCGACCTTGCAAACCTTCCGGGTAAGGATTACCTCAAGGTTCGAAATTACCTAAACAATTTCAGAAAGAACAACGATCACACGGTTGAGGCGATCTCCAGGGAGAACATCAAAGAAGCAAAGGATTTTCTGATAAGGTGGTGTGAGCAGAAAGGGTGCAAGGATGATCCGTTCCTGATACAGGAGAGACAGGCTACATTCTATGCACTCGATGACCTGTTCGAATTGGGCCTTGAAGGTATTATTATCAGAGTGAATGGTCAGGTCGAGGCATTTTCAATTTTCGAGGAGATGAGACCAGATATGGCTGTGGTCCACTATGAAAAAGCGAATTTCGACATGGTAGGATTGTACCAGGCCATCAACAACGAAACTGCAACATTCCTATCAGGCCGATACAAATTCATAGACCGTGAATCAGATATGGGGGTCCCGGGATTGAGAAGGGCCAAGGAAAAGTATCGGCCCCACCATATGCTTGAGATCTACCATGCGGACGCCGCAGGTCACTCCTCGAAATAAACATCCTTCTTTTCTCGAGATAGCATGAAGAATATAATTGCTGCTATCAGGAACACCACGATCAGAACGGATGGTATCAGGTATAAAGCAGTGTTCGGCTTGGTCTTTTTCTCATCATCATCAGGGATCGTTGGATCTGACGGATCGCTCCCCTTTATACTGTTGATCGCCGAGAAGAAGGAACTGCTTCTTCCATCTTCATCCGTGATGGTCAATCTGATCTCATGATATCCCCTGGTTAAAGAGATCGTAAATATGGAGCCTGTGTGAACCACCTCTCCATCCAGTGACCAATTGAACATCAAATTGGTCTCATCGGGATCGAATGACCCCGAAGCATCAAAGATCATTGTCTCATTCTCGATCAATGTAAGGATCGACCCAATGTGAACTTCTGTCCCGTTCAGGGTTAGTTTGAGAACAGGTGCTCTGTTCGTAACGATCACTGTGGTCGATGAAGTTGTGGATTGGTTCATATCGAACACTGTAAGTGAGACGGAATGGATCCCTTCTTTGAGATACATGGAGAATCCGGGACTTGTGGACACATTGTGACCGTCAACCTTCCAGATAAAGTCCAGTGGATGACCTTCAGGATCATGGCTTCCAATGGAATTGAATTCCACAAGGTCCCTGATGTAAAAGCCCTGTCCTTCTGTCGGTCTATTGATCACTGCAACCGGGGGCAGGTCAACAGGATCGGGTCTGCTGTATACATAAATAGTAACATTTGTCGATTGGGACATGTTCCCGTCATTCACCGTCAGAGTGATCTTGTGCTCACCTTCTGAAAGGTAAAGATAAACCTCCATCTGTTCCGAAAGGAACCCAGAGATATCACTCTCCCACAGGTATGATAAAAGGTCCCCGTCAAGGTCATAGCTGCCATTGGCTGACAGTGTGATGATCTCATCAACATAGTGACTGGAGAAATCCTCCGGGGATCTGATGAAAGGGGTTGGAACGGTATTTGCCTTGATCACTTTGAAGGCAACCTCTTCTGTGGACCACATACCATCTGGATCTGTTGCATTCAACGATACAATATGATCACCAACTATGAACTTCCTTGAAAAAGAGGACGCGTTCGACAGGAATGCACCAGCCGATGGAATGGTCCATTTGTATTCCAGAAGGTCGCCATCGGGGTCATTGGTCCCGAACGATGCAAATAGTATCTCATGTCCGGCCACGAATATTGAACCATCTTCGGGAGAAGATATCATAGCTTCTGGAGCTCGATTTGGCATGAGGATCTCAAAAACGATCAGATCGGAATCGATCATCTCCCTCTCTTTCCACACCGAGAATGTTACTTCATATCTCCCCAGTCCTGGTGTCCAGTCGAAACTTGATGATTCGCTGATGGGATCTGATGTATCGTTCTTGAACCATTTGTAATCCACTTCACCGAGATATGGTGGATAAGGGTATAGCTCCCCGCTGAAATGAAGCTCCTCCCCGAGAAGATAGTATCCGGGATCAGGAAATT
>JAUVBH010000109.1 GCA_030591285.1 Thermoplasmatota archaeon | reverse complement strand
CTATTTGTCATGGGCCCGACCAACGGATGATGGGGGAGTCGGCATTTCAGAATATGTAATTTATAGAAGGTCTGAGGGAACATCTTCTACGATCATGGGCAGGGTCAATGGAAATACTAATTTCCTGATAGATGAAGAGGTAGAGAAGGATAAGGAATATTATTACACCATATCGGCAGTAAATCAATACGGAGAAGGACCCCTGAGCCCTGAGGTCCCGATCAATATCGAAACCGTTGATGACACTGATACGATAAAAATAGCTTTGATCATATCCACAATATCCCTGTTCCTGATTCTGATCATTGTATTAACAGTGTTCCTGTTACTCCTTTCAAGGTCGAAAAAAGATCGGAATGATATGGAGAATGACAATAATGTCCCAGAACGATCACCTCTTCCAGATCCGATCTACCCACCACTAAGACCAGCCTCGACCCAGATCGGTCCGAAAGAAGATGTCTCATCCGGACAAATTAGACCCAGTCAAAATATTGGATCACCTTCCGCAAGTTTGCAAAGGAATGATCCAGTTGCGTTTGTAAACCAATACCCACAAGGATTGGCAAACCCAACACCTCTGCAACCAGCAAGTGAGTCTATGGACAATGTTGAACAAATACAGCAAGTTCAAGCACCAGAGATAATGACTGATCCAAAACCCCAACAACCTACTCCAAACCCAATTAATGGACAGGAGGTTGAACCTCCGACACTACAATGAAGTGACCTACAAGATCCTATGGGTGTCAGCAGATGTTCTCCATAAGCTGAACGACATCTTCCTTCATACCAGCAGAATCAGCCTGGGCTTCAAGCTCATTTATCCTCTGCTTATGCTCTTTGAGCTGATCCAACACCTCACTGAAGCAGACCACCTCTGATTTGGTAACCTGTCTCACAGGCACCCTCTCGAGTGCAAGATCATCGGATTCGATGTCATACTTCAGATTGCAGAACTTCTCCACGGCCTCCTCATCCGCGGTATAGAATCCCTGTGTCCTGTGTGAAGATATCTGGTATATTCTGTAGATCGTGATAGTCCTCGGTGTCATTACTAATTGATTTGTGATAGTATATAATCTCCTTGTTAGGGATATCCCTTGGGGCCCCCAGATTCATGGTGCAATATTGACAAACATAGGATGTAGATATTATACGACAACAATAGTAGAAAAATATGTGCAAAAATGATAATGTGTCGAATATGATTATATATTAACCTTAACATTTGGAAAATGTCCATGAAGACACTCGTGCTATGTGTAGATAGAGACGATGACCTTGGAGAGAAGGCAAAGGTCATAAGTCCTGTAATTGGGAGGAAGAACAACCTCCGGGCAGTCATAGCTCTGGGCATAGAGGATCCAGAGGATTCAGATGCAAATGTCATCTTCATGGGCTTGAAGCTCTACAAAAAATACAAGGAAATGGGTAGAGAGGTAGAGATCGCCTCAATTTGTGGAGATAAAATGGTAGGTATCCAATCGGATGCAAACCTTGTCAGGCAATTCTATGCAGTGATCGAACAGTTCACTCCCGACACTGTTGTGTTGGTATCAGATGGTGCAGAGGATGAGGTGATCCTCCCTCTGATCTCGCAGAGGGTTCAGATCGAACATATCGCCAGGGTTGTGGTGAAGCAGCAGCAGAATCTGGAATCAACCTATTACATCATCATGTCTGCTTTCAAGAATCCCAAGATAGGAAAGAAGATCATCGTTCCTCTGGCACTGATACTCATGAGCTGGGGCATATTGATGGCTTTGGGTGAAGCAGCTATCGCCATGGGTTTGATGGTCATTCTCATCGCATCATTCCTAATGGTCAAAGCACTCAACGTTGAGGATCAGATTACCAGGGTATTCGATGAATCACGTGACGCGTTACGTACACGGAGATACCTGCTATTTGCAGGTGTGGTCCTGTCATTTGTTCTTGTCATTACAGGAGTGATCGTTGGATATATGAGAGCGAGTGTGGAAGATGTAGAGATCGCCAAATTTGCCTATATCTTCCTGAACAATGTGTGGATCTGGATCGTTCTGGCAGCTTTATCATATACATTGGGAAGCGCGCTTGATACTTTTGTTCGGACAAACCGATTCATCAGATCCACATGGGTCATTCTTCTATCACTGGCTGCTATCTACTTCATTGCTAGTACCGCCTTTAATTTCGTTGGATTTGTTGGTTTCAATGAGAAATTCGAAGTAACCGAGAACCTGATCTACATGTTCATCGGAGTTTTCCTCCTGCTTGTGGGTGGAGTTGTGTACACATACAACAAAGGTAAGAACAGGGGCAAGAAGAAAACAAGCTGGCTTAGATGAAGGAGGCCCGATATGGAACCGTTTTACTGGATGCCTTATTACTATGCCATCGCAAAGGATCTTAATATTGATCCCCAAAAAGATGCAGTTGCATCTATGATGCTATCAGATAATATCAACCAGAACGGCAGGATCCAGAGAAAAGATGAGGTCATCATGGAACTTCAAAGGACAATTGAAGGAAAGGATGTATATGTTCTCGGTGCCGGCCCCGACCTTGAGATGGAACTGGATAGGTTGGTGGAAGAAAGAAGATCAAGCGGCAAATGGAAGCTACCCTCAACAGGTTCGGATGTTCTTATCGCCGCTGATGGTGCAACATCTGCGTTGATGAGCAGGGGTTTGATACCACATGTGATAGTTACCGATCTTGATGGAGGAGTGGAGGACCAGGTCCAATGCCTCTCAAGGGGAGCAATTATGCTTATCCATGCCCACGGGGACAACATGAAGATCATCTTAAAGGTAGCACCAAGATTGTTCGGAAGTGTACTTGGCACTACCCAGATCGATCCCAAAGATGGGGGAGAACTCGATAATTTCGGCGGTTTCACTGATGGGGATCGATCCGCATTCACAGCTCAGCATTTCATGGCCAGGTCCATAACCTTGCTTGGATTCAATTTCAATGAGGTAGGACCAAAGATCGAAGATGATGGTTTGAGGGTAGCTGAAATGGATCCTGCGGTAACCGAGTTCAAGTTCAAGAAATTGGCCTGGGCCAGCATACTTCTGGGTTTGATATCCAATCCATCCGTTAAGCTGTTCAGCGGTGAACAATTGATAAGGTTATGATCGACCCAGGATGAGATGTTTCAAAAAGAAATTAAAATGTTCAATTCAGTGGTAGCGGTGCCATATGATCCCTGAAGTGGTGCACATGTATGCAATGATATTCGGTTCTTTGTATCTCCACTTGACAGCAACACACCCAGAACAATTATGGACTATGCAGTAAGGCTTCTCCACCTTCTCCGGATCAGGATCTACATCCAGAATTATTCCCCGATATGATTTCATCTCCAATTATATAATTGTTTACCGATTATTTTTCGATTGAAAGAAAATCAATTTGATCCGGTCCTCCCTTTCACATCCCCGTACAAGAGAACCAAAGTAATGCTGATCGAACCTCTGTTGGGATTCTCCATAGAGTTTTCCTGGATATGAACAATATCATTTTGAACGAACGGAGATAACGAGATACCTGACAATAGAATTACCACCAGGAATAAAAAACCAGAGACTGTAATGGATACCCGGGTCCACTTTCTGATCATTATCTCAGATCCTCTGAATTCTTCCTAACTTGAATATATTGACCGTATTTTCAATTTTTCAGGAGGATGTTCCAATAAATTCAATTCGACAAGGTTTATATATATTGGTTCTTTAGACCCTTTACTCGGTGATGCCAATGGCAAAGAGCTTGGACCCAGAGATCAGAGAGATAGTCGAGAAGCGCAGGCTCCTAAAGAAGATCTGCATGAGATGCTACGCTAGAAATGCAATGAAAGCCAAGCAGTGCCGCAAGTGTAATTACAAGGGTCTTCGTGCCAAGGCCAAGGAATCCAGAGGCGGATGATCTTCTTCATAGATCATCAACAACCTTTTCAATTCTTTTCGGTATATACCCTCTAATGGGTGAGCTGTACCTTAGTTCCAGAACAGAGGTTCTCAGGGCCATGAATATCGATACCGGAAGGTATATGTCCATAATTGGAGCCCCGGAGGAGATGGTCGTTTGGATGAACAAGATCCTTCCAACCAATACCACGACATACAATTCACCAGAAGACCTCGAGGTCGAATCTTCCTATGATATCTTTCTGTGGTGGATACCCGATGGTCCGAACAAGGGAGGACTGGAAAAACTTATCCAGCACCTTACCGAAAAAGGCGATCTATGGTTGCTGGTGAAACGGGATGTCGAACTCAAAGACCTGCCCGTAGAAATGAATGACCGGATCAAGAAAACTTTGATCTTCACTCCTGAATTGGACCTTGTTCCTGTCTTGACAGGAGGCGCATCATCTCTTAGAAATCCATGAGGGTTCGCTGTCCCTCCCTTGGTACCAATTTGAGGCAGGTTTCCCAGGACCTTCTTGCGAAGGGGGGAAGATCACTTTCCCTATCAACATAGTTCTTCAGGAATTTTTTCGTTTTTGGATCACTGGGGTAACCGCTGCCTATGTTTTCCCCAATCTCATCTGAAAGCTGCTTGATCCTTCTATCTCTGGTTATTTTTGCCAGGATGGAAGCTGCTCCAACCACAGGATGGTCCCTGTCAGCTTTATGCTTGGATAGGAAGCCCACCCCTCCAATATCTTCGATAAGGTGAGTTTCGTCACGTACCTCTTCGCCGAATCTCTTCTCGTTTACATCGGCAGCATCCAGTATCACCTTTGTCACGGAGGATCGAACACCACCAATAACGAGGTTTACCTCACCTATTATCGAAGGGTGGATGGTAACCTTGCCTCTTTGGAGTGAAGCAATTATTGAAGCAAAACAGACAACCTCCAGCCAGTTCATCGTCATGGTTACCCGAGCCAGATCAATGGTCGAAGCGGGTATTTCCATGATACAATGATAATAACCTTCAGATAGGACCGGAAATAGATCATTTCGCTTCTTCTCGGTGAGTATCTTTGAATCCCTTACACCCATCTGGTGTAGTTTGCCCTCATCGGGGGCGACCAGCCCAGCAACGACCAACGGACCCAATGCGGGGCCTCTACCAGCTTCATCAATTCCCAGGAACATCGGACGCAGAAATGGTTCGGAGGTGATAACCGTTTGCCTAATACACCTCCTAAGTGGATCTTCAGGTTGTTTGATATTTCTCATATAATCAAAAAAAGAGGATAAACAAATATAATCCTGTCAACTCTAGGGAATTTCATGAAATGGAAGGAACTCCTGGTCAACTCAACCAACAATAGAAGGACATTGTTGTGCATAGGGTTGGATACTGATATGGATAAGTTCCCGGAGGAGCTCAGATCAGGTGAACTTCCGCAGTTCGATCGGAACAAGGAGCTTATTGATGCCACTGCAGACATTGCTGCAGCCTTCAAATTGAACCAGGCTTTCTATGAGATACAGGGTGTAAAAGGTGTCACAGCCCTTGAAAAGACAATATCATACATCAAAGAGAACTATCCAGATGTGTTGGTGATCCTGGATGCAATGAAGGGGGATATCGGGAACACATCAAAAGCATATGCCAAAGCTGCATTCGAAAGTCTTGGTTCAGATTCCATTACCGTCAACGGATATATGGGAAAGGACGCTGTCACACCTTTCTCGGACCACGAGGACAAACTCGTTTTTGTTCTCTGCAGAACCTCCAACAAAGCTGCAGGAGAGGTCCAGAATACCCCCTCTCCCGTGGAACCGCTCTATATGAAGATGGCTGAAATGATAGGTGGATGGAACGATAAAGGCAACCTCGGAATGGTTGTTGGAGCTACTTTCCCAGAGGAGCTAAAAAAGGTCAGGGATAGAATTGGTTTCCAGATGCCCATTCTGGTTCCTGGTGTTGGAACACAGGGGGGTGACCTCGAAAAGGTGCTTCGACATGGCACTGATGAAAATGGTTGGGGGGTTCTGATAAATGTTTCAAGGGGGATCATGTTCGCCTTCCAAAAAGAAGAGGGAAATTATATCGAAGCAGCAAGATCGGCTGCCCTCAGATATCATGAAGAGATCCGATCCCGTATGGAATCTCTAGGGAGATGGTGATCATGGACAAAGAGGAAGAAGAAAAAGGGAT
>JAUVBH010000122.1 GCA_030591285.1 Thermoplasmatota archaeon | reverse complement strand
AGAGGATATCATTCCGACGGTGAAGGGACTTCGAGACCGACTATCATTCTGGGCGATCAGAAGGTCGATAGATTACCCCCACGAGATCGATATCGAGATCAAGGAGACACCCGATCATTTCAAACCATTTGTCTCAACCGGACGATACATGATCATGGATGGTCTCACCGGGAATACAACAAATGACCTCTATATCACAACAGAGAGAGTTGATGGTAAGCCCCAATCATATCCCGAGATATTCCTGACCCTTGTCCATGAGGAACTTGGTCATAGAGCTCACTACCTGAACTCATACACAAGACCATTTGAGGATGTCAGGATCACTGACATGATAATGGGTTTGTCGATGAATTCCACCTTCGAGGGATTTGCAAATAATCGTGAGGTCGACGTCCTGGGTCAGTTGAAGGATATGAGCAACAGGAAGGAAGAGCTCCTAAAGGATGAAAAGAGGCTTGTTGAACATATCGAGAAGAGCTATCCACTGGAAGAACTGATCACTGAACTGGAGTTCCTTGTCTCAAAGAACCGTGTCATGGGTCTGTTGGCAGCAATTGCAGATATTCGGATCAATACCGGAAAACAGTCCATGGTCGAGTTCATGAGATGGGCTCATATCATTACAGGGATCGAGGAGAGAACGATCCTTTTCACCTCCTTTGGTCCAGCCATGACCCCGGGTTTCAATGCATCCCAGCAGCTAATAACTTCAGAATTACTTCAAATATCAAGGATCATGAGGAACGAGGGACTATCGACCCGCGAGTTCAACACCTGGTCAACCAGATTGGGTTTCCCACCCTGGCGCTTCCTAAAAGAGAAGATACTTGGATTTCAGGATAACAACCTGTTCTCCAAATAATCTATAAGTTCCGTAACAGGAACATCCTGTATTGTGATCAAGGTCGTATTTCCAACAGTTCCCTTGCCGGATCTCTTCGTTGAGATCAGGCCGAAAGCATCCATCTCTTTCATGTACTGCCAGAATTGGGTATGGCCAAGTGGCTTCTTGTTGATCTGCTCGCAAAGTGCCTGATATTCAGTTTCCAGTTCACCTGTGGAACAGTAAGCCGATCCTTTCAACAATCTGGATGCAGCTAGAAGCATGATCTGTTCGTGGATATTTAGCTGATGGATGGTGTCTTCGAAAACGAAGGGTTTGACCTCCGCCTTTGCCCAGCGTGCATGTTCGGGCGTAACGGTTTCGCTTCCCTTCTCTTCTGCAACCATTCCCGCTTTTTCAAGTAGTTCAATGGAGAAACGAGCATCTCCGTACTCTTCGGACATTGCAGCTATCATTTCAGATACTCCATCCTCCACAACGTTCGGATGATAGGCTAGATCTATCCTCTGATCCACGATCTGTGTTAGGATATCTCTTTCATATTTGCCGAATTCGATGATGTTCGTTCTCTTGAATGTGGAAAGTGAGGCTTTGTCCATCAACTGCATGATGGATTTTTGTGATATCAGGATCAAGGATAAAGCTCCAAGGAGGTCAGAATCCTCTTCCTGTAATCTGGTAAAGGAGTAAACAAGGTCCGATCCAGATCTTTTCAGGAGAACATCAGCCTCGTCGAGCACAATGGCCAGGTGGCATTCCCTCTTCTTCAGATGCTTTTTCAGGATCTCGATCATCTCGGGAATGGAGAATCCTCTATCGGGGAACCTCTGGTCAAAATGAGTGAGTATTGACAACAGGACCATGGATTCCGATTTCCTTGTGCGGCAGTTGATATGGACATACTCGATCCTTCTCTTATTCTCCATGCCAGCTTCCTTGAGCATCTGGCAGAATCTCTTCACAACAGCGGTCTTTCCGGAACCAACCGGACCTGTGATGAGAGCTGTTTGTCCCATTCGTTCGTAGACAACAGGCCTGAAGAGTCTTCCAAGACCGTCTATCTCCTTCCCTCTACCGGGGAGATCCTCGGGAACAAAATCGAAGGATAGTTTGGATTGGTCCTTGAACACCATGCTTCGCTTTAAAGCGTTAAGGGACGTTCTCATGAATGACCGTATGAGCGTTGTTGAGAAAATACTTTCGGTGAGGTTGTTCATCACTTCTCGGCAGGTGAAAAGGGTCTGGCTTTCTTTTTCGTTCCCTTTTCATCTTCATCGTCTGTCATCTTTGACCTCTTCGGTGTTCTCACCTGTTCACCCTTCTCGACCTCTTCAAAGGTCTTGTTACAATAATAGCAGAAGTTCAGGTCAGATTCTATCATCTTGCCGCAGTTCCGACAGATCTGCATATCCTCTCCGGTTTGATCCTTCTTGAAACCTCTGTAACCTTGCAATATCCATAGTATTCCAATTACCAGCATTGCGCCGCCCAGAGGGATCAAGGCGGGGCCACCCTTGAAACCATTGTCGTTTATGTTCTGGACCTCGCCAACATCAGTTTGCCAGGCAAATCCCCATAAAAGAAGTATGAAGCCTATGACCGTCATTCCAACCCCAAGGGTGATAGCGATCCACGTTACCCATGGAAACTTGCGATAAGCTCCATCACTGGATCGATCCGGTTCTTCACGTTCTTGAGGGGTCAAAGCCATTGGCACCACTCATTTTGGACCTATATGCTTCTTTCGCCCTAACCACGAGGAGAAATAAAAAAATAACCCAAATCACCTCTACCCCTGGGGAGGGGTCCGCCCTACCCCGGATTTCATCGACTGGAGGTGTTTGATTGAGTCTCTTTGGAAAAAAGACCAGTATCAGGTTCGAAACGATCACGGTGGATAGGGAGAAGGATGTGTTCAGAGCCCTTGAAAATAAGGGATGGACACTATGCAGCGATCCGTTCCAGTTCGATGTCCAGAAATCCCATGAGAAGCTGAGAAAAGATGCCCTCAAGATGGCAAAAGAGCTCCACGCAGAGCTGCTGGTCGAGGTCTGGGACCCGATCTATCAACATATGCACTGGAAGGGTTTGAAGTACGGTGCATGGAGAAAAGCCACAAAAGATGAGCTTCTGGAACGGGAGAAGGCAAAGCAGCTAAGTGGCCGTCCCGATTATTCCGATAGTTTGGGTTCCATCGAGACCATCGCCCAGAAACTTGAGGATAAGCAGATCCACGTCAACCAGGATGAACTCCATCAATATGATGAGGTCCTTGTAGCTGACAAGTCCCAGATGACAGGAGAGGTATACGGCAACTCCGATGAAGATATGGGGATGGTGACAGAACATTTCGACACCATATCCACTTTGAACCCTTATGATCACCAGGGAGAAAATCAATCAGAGATCCGAAAGGACACAAATGTAGATCAGGAGGCTGCAAAACAGGGACCGGTTTTCGATGAAAGTCAAAAACTTGAACTTAGTGAAGATCCCATGTTCGATCAAAAACCTGCTGAGGTCATCGATCCTCTGGCATTGATGATGGAAGCGGCCCCAACCCAGGAGGAAGTTCCCCAAACCAGTCAAGCTCCCCAGACTCCGCAGGTCGCACTTCCACCTCAGGCACCTCAGGTAGCAGAACAGCCACAACCTCTAGCTAACGTCCCCCCAGCCTCACTTCCGATCCCCCAGATGCCGGCTGGACCACCTGCTCTTGGAGCACCACCACAACTCCCTCAACCAACGTCTCCAGCACCTGCAGCTCTACCCAAACCTTCTGATATAAAGGAAGAGGAAGCAAAGGGGCAGTGATCGTTTGATGGCCTCAGCGCCTGATATCCAGCTTATGGGAAAAGCTCTCAGAGGAGTTGGAGAAGGGACCATTGAAGGGGATATTCTGTTCTGGAACGGATCGATATCCTTCCTTGGTGATGTTGATCCCTCCACAGGTATCTTCAAAAAAGATGGAAAGAGCATGGACCTAAAGGATAAAATTCTCTTTTTCAGGGAGGGTGCAGGTTCCACTGTAGGTTCCTATGTCGTATACAACTTGAGATTGAACGATAAAGCACCAAAGGCAATGGTGATGTTGAAAGCCGATGCAATTATATCCATCGGTTGCGTTTTGGCCGATATACCTCTCGTTCACAGGGTGGAACCTGGTGAATGGGAAAAAGCGGGAACAGGTGACCGAGCCGTCGTTGAACCAAAGAGCGGTAAAGTGTCCATCTGGAGCTCTAATCGATAATGAACGAATGGTGATCACATGCTTGAACAGCTTAAGAAAATGGCAGTTAATGTAAACCAGAAGATCGAGACCGATCCCAAGGTACGGGAAATGGCTGAAGTAAAGGATCGGACCATCCTACTGAAGATCACCGATGAGGGTGAGTACATTTTGGAGTTGAAGGATGGAAAAGTACTCGAACCCATCGAGGGGACCATGGACGATGCAACAATTGTCGTCAAAACAGATAGAGCCACTTTCGACAAACTGGTCCAGAAGAAGCTCAATCCACTCATGGCCTATGCCATGAAAAAGATCAAGGTCATTGGACCTATGGACGATGTGATGATATTGAAGGATTTCTTCTGATCGGGAGTTAGTGGCCTTTTGGCCAAAGAATTTATATCGTATCCTTTCATAGAACCAGATACCTGTTGTACAGTGAAGGAGTGATCCAATTGACCGAGGAAATATACCTGAAGAAGAATGGGATAGATAAGGTCAGGGCAGTATATCTCTCGCTCCTCCTGCTTGTTGTGTCCTTTGCAGTACCACTGACCGCTCTCTCTACATTCAGCTCTCCTCTTGATATTACCAATGAAGCCCCTGTTGCTGATGCCGGAGAGGACTTCACATCTGTCTATCTGAACGATGTTGTGATGCTTAACGGAACACTTTCAACAGATGAAGAGATCGACAATTTTACCTGGGTTTGGGAGAGCACCTCTCATACTGGGATCGACCTTTTACCAGAGAACTCATCAACTCCGAACTTCACCATTGAGGTTGAGGAGACCATCACTTTTATGCTTACTTTGAGAGACCCATCCGGCCTGGAATCCACTGACGAGGTGGATGTTCTGGTCGAAGTGAACACAGCTCCAAGGATATCGGTAGCATCTCCATCACCCTCCGGGAGCGAGGGCCCGTTCTATGAAATTTCGAAACCCATAGAGTTCAGCGCCAATGGAACTACTGATACAGAGGTTGGAGCTGACGATCTGGATTTCGATTGGGTTTCGAATGTCACTGGAACCCTTGGAAGTGAGAGATATTTCACAACGATCATCAATGAACTTGGGTGGCACGAGATCACACTTTCGGTGACCGATCCACACGGTGGTGTCTCCGAAGAGATATTCAATATCAAGATCAGGGAAGATCCGTTCGCACCGGAAGCAAGCATCTACCTTCGCCCTTCACGTCCAGATCTACAATATGCAAAATCGGAGATCATATCCCTGGATGCATCCGGGACCAAGGATAGCAACTCCTTTGACACCATGGAGACGATGAATTTCACCTGGATGACCAATCGATCCGGTGGAATGGTCCTTGGATATGGCCCTATCGTCAACACAACCCTCTTTGAGGGTCATCACAACATTACACTTGATGTGGTCGATACCGATGGATTGACCGACAGTGATTTCGTTGAACTCGTATCCTTCAATTCACCCCCGGAAGCGCGGGTTCAAGCACCGGATGTGAAATTGAGAGGTTCAATTCCAACAGTAAATATTTCGGAGGAAGCTGAATTCACCGGGTTCTATTCCACGGACCCAGATGAGGATGATCTATCCTTCAACTGGGATCTGGGAGATGGAAATGTTGCAGTTGGTGAAACGGTTTCCTACTCCTGGAGCCAATGGGGCACTT
>JAUVBH010000026.1 GCA_030591285.1 Thermoplasmatota archaeon | reverse complement strand
TCTACTTTCGGTTACCCCCTTTATAATCTATATCTTGGACCTTGGAAAAATACCCATAGATCGACCGAATCTTACTGAACCGGAGGAAGAGTTCTAACTGGTGGTTTGGGTGGGATCGAAGGATGAGGCCCCAGTGGTGATTGTGGAAGTCCTGATGGTGAATTTTTTACCGGAGGCATCGCAGGGCCTGCTTTTTGAATTGGTATTTGCTGGGCCTGTCTATTCCTGACAACTACAAGGACCACCCCCAAAGCGACTATCAGGATCAGGACAGCTGCACCAATGCCGACAACTATCATGAGAAGACCCGAATCCACACCACTGCTTCCACTTGCCTGGACCGGTGTTTTCTCCTCTTCCTTCACCTTTACCGTGAATGATTGGTTCACGATGTTGCCTGCTGCATCCTTGATGTTGACCGTAACTTCATAGGTGCCAGGTTGGGCATAGAAATGTTCGAATACACCATCAGGTGTCCAATCGAAAGTTCCAGACCCATAGTAATCGATACTGTAAGATTGGACCCCGCTATCATCGGATGAACCGGTAAGATCAACATGAAGGGTCTCTCCTATCTCAAGTGCTCCGTCTCTCAATCCGTTGATGTCAAGGAATATCAACGGAAGGGTGGAATCTTTCTTCACCTGAATGGATCTGGTATCCATTTCATTTCCAGCCAGATCCTCGGCCCAGTAGGAGAAGGTATTGATGCTCTCTGGAATTTTTACAGGGTTCTTGTAGATGTTGGGAGGTTCCGAGCCCCATCTGTAATAGACCTTCACAATAGAGGACCTGTTATCCTCATCCACCGCCGTGAGCTCGATGGTAGAGCGATCGTTCAAGAACCAGCCATTGGTCATCTCATGGGAGAAGCTGTGTTCAATGAAGGGCACCCTCTTATCCACCTTCACCAGATAGAATAGGGGGGGGGCAATGTTACCTGCATCATCCATGCCATATATCCAGATCTCGTTCTCTCCCTCTGCGATCTCGAACGGAAGTTCGTAATCAACTCCCTCTCCACCATTGATGGAATAATTGATCATCATGTTGTTTTCTGAGCCTTCGAGAGAAAGGATCGGAGGCATATTCACCCATACGGATGAGTTCTCAGGCGTATAATCCAATCCGTCAAAATATCCGAAAACTTCAGGTTCAACAGTATCTACCTTGAATCTCAACCTGATCTCTTCGGCAACGTTGCCGGCCTGATCGGTGCAAGTTATCCTGAGCGTTGTTTCACCATCAGGAGCCTCCAGAGGTGCCAGGTATGGTTGAAGTGTTGCACTTCCAAAAGCATAATAGATCGCTGCAGCGTCAATAGATGACAGACTGATCTGAGGAGTTGTTGTATACCAGTCATCCGATCCATTCGGTTCGGGAGGATAGATGATGTAATTTAGATGTGGGTCGATGGTATCGACCTTGAAGGTCCTTGATCTGACATCCTCCCGATTCCCTGCCTGATCAGTGCTTCTCCAGTAGAGGATGTTCTCACCTTCAATGGCGATGAATGGACCACCATATGGTCCGAAATCATCATTTCCCCACTTGTAGGCAATTGTTGTATCTGGGTGGCTGGATGACAGTGATATCAGAGGAGGGTTCGTGTTCCAATTCTCCTCTGAAACATCAGGTTCCACATCGATCTCGGAGGTTGGAGCATTTGTATCGACCTTGAATTGTGCCAATTTCTTCTCTTCAATATTGTTATGTCTATCAAAACCCCAGAAGCGAAGTGTGTGTATACCGTCCGGCATCCAGAAAGGTTCAATGTATTCCGTCTCGATCCCTGTATCGATCTGATACATCACAGTAGAACCGGACTCCTTCTGCAAGGTGACCTTGGGTGGTGTGGTGAACCAATCATCGATACCATCTGGATTTCTTGGAGAGGTTGAGATCGTAGTATTTGGGGGATCAAGGTCCAGAACATCCAGATCATAAGCGAAATTGGTCTGTCCTGTGGATGACAGGATCAGTTGAAAGGCGCTGTATTGATCTCCCCATCCGGAAAAGTCGTAGGTCAATGATTTAGAACCTCCAAAGTCCAACCATGTTACGTCCCTATTTGATGATGTTTCCGGATACAAACCCACCATTGGGGTCCCGGCAGAGAAGGTCATTTTCAGCCTGAAGGTGTCGATCCCGCTTGGTGGTGATGTGAACCTGATGGAGGTTATTGAAAATCCACGGGGATCTCTGCTCGTGGTGATCGGGACCCCTGAATGTGTTTTCGAGAGTCCGATCTTCAACTGTCCGTAACTGTATGATTGCATTGGATATTCATATTCACCATTTCCAACACTTGCGGAATTCAGTCTGGTTGCTGCCATCCAATTTTGAAATGAATCTTTGAACCTGTCCGTCTCACCAAGGGATGATAAAGCCCGATCTACGCCAGTAGTTCCTCGACCACTTTGAGAGATCAAGGCTCTAGACCAGTTCTTCCCACCATATTGGTGGGTCATGTAAAGTTGATAAAGTAATGCATTGCCGTAATATGCTGTTGAACCATCCTGCTGCCATGAAGTGTCGCTGACGATCAGACCATAGTAAGGCCTGTATTCAAGATATGCATAAACGTGACCTGCAGTTGCTGATGTGAGATCATAAACCAAATAAGCTGAGTAATCCGAGCACCCTTCATTTATCCAGAGGTACTCGTACCGGTCATACTCATCATGGATATAATGCTGGAACTCGTGGGCAATGATCACACCACCCCACGACAGATCGGACCGATCAACATTGAATTCATCGGTGCCAGGTTGAAAATATCCACCAACGGAAGAGGGACCGTCAATATCCCATACCTTGAATGTTGCTGAATCTATCTTATCAAGTGGATCATAATAATCCTTGACAATGGGATATGAGAAGTTTAGGAAATCCGAAATGAAACGATCAAGAAGCTGTTTCTCATTTGCTGTGAGAGCGCTATTTGGGTATCTGGGTGTAGAGGAATTGTCAAATTTAACTACCAAAATAGTGTCAGAATAGTAGGTTTCCCAGTTTGCCCTTGTCGGAGGAGATGATGATGCTGTGGATGGTGGAGCTGGAGGATAGATCGCACCTTCAGGTGCCGGTTCAGGGGTCTGGATCTTCTGGGTTCCCGGAGCTTGTTGCGGTCTGTATCCCAGAGCTTCCAATCCATCAAAGTTCAGATCTTTGTAGGTTTTGACCTGGGTTGAACCATCTATCGGTGTGGCCTCCGATAGACCAATAAGTCCAGCGAATGAAGCGATAATGAGAGTGAGCAGTAGTGTGGCTGAAATGAGTGAGTGTTTTCTTGATCTCTCTGTTTGCATTTGAATCTTCTCCTATATACTGGCCACTTGTACAGAAACCTTTGGTGCCATCTATTAATAGTGTTGTTCCTAAATATGTCAATAAAAAAGTCAAGCAATTCACTCAATAATCGCATAACATGCTGTTTAAGATTGAATAAGGCAAATATTGGGATTCCCGAGCCATCACCAGGTTGACAGGGGGTAATGTTCCATTCAACGAACATGATCGTTTCATTTGGTTCTCTTTCTTATCGAGATCGCTATCACCATCACAACAGCCAATGGTAATAGAATGAGGAATGGTGATGGAGAGTCTTGACCATCCCCCCCAATGACAGTGTCATCGTCCGATACAATATCGTCATCATCCCCAGGCTGGGTTGTTTGCGAAGCCTGGACCGTGAAAGCTTTTTCCTCTGACTGAATAATGGTCCCTTCAGTATCACCTATAACCACATGATAGCTGATCGCTTCACCTGCCCCATATGGCCCGATCTCCAGCTCATAGGAATCATCACTTCTCTCGAACATATCCTTGGGTGGAAGGCAGACATCATCTATGCAGATCACGGCCTCGGCGGATGAGATGTATGTGTCGTAAAGTACAAGATCGATCCTTATGGTAATGGTCTGGGTATCATCAGGAAAAACAGGTGAGTGAGTAAGGGAATCGATCTCAGGAGGTGTTGGCACACCTTCATTCTCGATGGTCACGTCGATGTTATCAATTCCTGTAAGTCCATCCTCATCGATCGCTTTGACGGAAATGGAAATATCACCATTCCTCTTCTCTGTTGTATCCCATTCAAATGCATACTCATTGCCGGAAAGGGCCATATCCTCCCAGCTGCCTTGACCTATCTTTATCTCCACAATATCTATATCTGATTCCGAGGTGACCTCGGCTGTTATCGATATCTGCTCGGAAACTGTCCTTCCATCCCTTGGGGCCGTGATCTCCACAATGGGTGCGTCCCCCATCTCTACCGGGAAACCTTCAGCAACGAAATCACAGTAGTTCGCAGTGAAATAGGTGGGTGGGACCCCCATTCTGGGTTTGTAATTATCCTTGGCATTGAACATGGCGGCATAGACAACGATATTGTCAGATCTGATATCTGCAAAATCATCACCCAACATGTCCTCGACGTCGGAACCGGTCCATGTTTCGGTGAATGCTTGGTCCTCTCCACCTGCGATGGTAACCTCTCCATCTAATGCGTATGCCAGAAGGGAGTAGGGATAGTTATTGCCGTCTGCATCCAGATACCTGGATTCCTTCTCAACGACCATTACCTTGAGTATTCCATCATAGGCATCGTTCTCATTGTTAGTGACAACAACCTCAATTGAGAGTTCTGAACCACCCATGTCAAAAATTTCGACCTCCATGGAGATATCAGATGTTTCTCGATCCAGGCAGTTGTCAATGTTGTCGTTATATTCATCTCCGGAACTCACGGATCCTACCTGTTCATCATATCCACCATCGAACATCACGGTTGGGAAACCTTCCGGTTTGTATTCCTGTATTCTCTCACTGGCATCTTCCACTCTGTCATCTATAAGGGTAATGAACCTGAAATCATCCCGATCATAGGATAGGTCCTTCAATCCCTCGGATGCTGCTGGGCAGTATCCACACCAGGTTGCTGTAATGTCCTCAACAAAAACCAGCCTTGAGCTGGCCATGAATTGGTTCCCTCCAACACCATCTCCGGATGTCAATGCGGTCCCTGAGACCACTAAGAGAGCGTAAATGGTAAAAACCGTCAAGGCGAGATTGCGAATAGGGTAAGCAGACAATATATCACTCCTCATACTCCGGTGATTACAGCACCTTTATTTTAACCGTTCCGGAAAACCAATAGAATACCAGATACATCTCAGGTCAATTTCCAGGTGGTGGCCTCGCCATCTTCCAGTATTATCCCGAGCTCTTTCAAACGATCTCTGATGAGGTCGGCGGTTGCCCATTCTTTGTTATCCCGGGCCTTCTTTCGAAGATCTATCAAGATCTGAACGAGTCCTTCAGCCAGTTCACCGCCTATGCTCGACTCTTCATAGATGAATTCCAATCCAAGGATGCCTGTTAACTCATCCATGACAGATAGTAGAACATATGCATTGCTCTGGTCGATCTTGCCAGACCTCTGGAGCTCCTTTACCTCACTGTCGAGTTTGAAAAGAGTACTAACCGCGATCCGTGTATTGAAATCATCATCCATCGCGTCTGTGAATTCCTTCTTGATACTGAAGGCAAGCTTGAGAACATCATCATCCGGTGCCCCGAATTCGGGTATCACTCCGTCTTCGATCTCTCCCACGACATCATTTAACATCCTGTGAAGTTTTTTCAACCTGCCATAGGAAGATGTGGCTTCATCCATTGCTGCATCCGAAAAGTCAATAGGGCTTCTATAATGCGTATACACAAGGAAGAATCTGAGTGTCATGGGATCATATCTTCCCAGGACCTCCTTGATCGTGAAGAAGTTCCCAAGAGATTTGGACATCTTCTCCTTGTCTATCTCCAAGAAACCATTATGGAGCCAATAGTTAACAAAGGGTTGACCAGTGTAAGCTTCAGCCTGCATTATTTCAGATTCATGATGGGGGAAGATCAGGTCCATTCCACCACCATGAAAGTCCAGGGTCCTTCCAATATATTTCCAGGACATAGTTGAACATTCAATATGCCAACCGGGTCGACCTTCTCCCCAAGGTGACTCCCAGGAGATCTCTCCGGGTTTTGCCTTTTTCCAAAGAGCAAAGTCCTTTGGGCTCCTCTTTTCCATGTCCACCTCGATCCTGGCTCCATCCCTCATATCCTCCAGGGATTGATGCCTCAATTTCCCGAAAATATCCCTTGCCTTCTCCACCTCGAAGTAAACACTTCCATTTGCCATATAGGCATATCCTTTTTCGATCAATCCTTGGATGACCGTTATCATATCCGGAATGGTCTCCGATGCTTTCGGGTGTATGGTTGCTTTCCTTACATTGATCCGTTCCATATCCTCGAAGTAGCTCTGTATGTAATTTTCTGAAAGGACCAGTGGAGGAATGTTCTTCTCTGCGGCCCGATTAATGATCTTATCATCAACGTCCGTGAAGTTTTCAACATAGGTGACAGTATAACCTTTGTATTCGAGGTATCTACGAATTGTATCAAAAGCCACATATGTCCTGGCATGGCCCACATGACAATCATCGTACACCGTAGGTCCGCAGACATACATGCCCACTTTGCCATCTTCAACTGGAACGAATTCCTGCTTGCTCCTAGTCTCGGTGTTGTAGACCGTCAAGGTCATGTTCAACCTCCGCTACCCCAATATGAGATTGGATATTTACCTTTCACCGAAGGGATCATGGAATGCCATCGAGCCTACGTACCAACATCACGGGATAATCTGATGGCAGAGAGGTTGCTTTCTGAAGAGATCCACTGAAAGAAACATTGATCGAAATTGAGCTGGGTCTTTCGGGCCGTTTTGTAATAATCCATGGAATCGAATCCCCTCTGGGGGACCTGACCGTTCATGTGGTTGATGACATGTTTTGAATCACCCTTCATGATCACTCTTCTTACACCATTGGATCTTGCGAGATGCATCCCCTGGATCAGGGCTTCCCAATGAGCTCTCAACGAGGTTCCAGAATATGGGACCGTGCCACTCATCTCATCTATGATCTGTCCATTGAGAACCAGAACGGCACCAACCACTATCTGAGACCCTTTAAAGGGAATGTTTCCATGAAAATAGACCTCGTAATTTTCCTCCATTATGAACCCCCTCCCAAATCTGCTCCTGCACTATATAAAATCGACTGGGGAGCTCCGGGGGATAGTTAGGTCACTACCTCTGGCCCTTTTTTCTTGAACCAGAATATTTCGAATTTTTGGACCGGCTATCCTTGTCCCTATAATTCTTTTGAGGCCTGGTTTCCTTGGCTTTGTAACTTTTCTGAGCCCTGTTGCCAGAATGCCTGTTCCCAGGCGGTGGGCCCCTTGGTCGAGCGACCCTTTCCCTGGGGGGTGGTCGGCGGGAAGAATCGTCAAGAAAAAGCTGTTTCCCCGAAAGTCTGAACATTGAAATCTCATCCTTTGCAAGAGCGCTGATCAGGACATAGGGTGAACCAACCGGTCCCGTGATCCGAATTATCTTGCCGATGGGTCGACCTTTGTTATCGCAAACCATCTGGCCGATTCGAGGGGTGGATGCAGCCCGCACTACTATCGATCCTTTTGGAGAGAAATTCACAACCTAGCCAAGCGATCTCAAATCGAGCCTCCTTCTATGGCCAAGGAAAGGTGTGTATGTAATGATTTCGGAACCTGATCTCATCAAAAAAGCAGAATCGCAATATACGACCCCTGTGATATGGTGGAGAGCAGGGAGGTCGTAAATGGAAATAGACTACTACCACCTTCTGGGTGTCCAACCCAATTCAACACGCAAGGAGATCAAGCTTGCGTATAGAAGGATGGCTGAGGTCTACCACCCCGATAAACTCAGGCATCTACCCCCATCTGTGAGATCGGAGGGGGAGGATATCATGAGGCTTCTCAATGATGCAAAGAGCATCCTTATGGATCCTGATAGGCGATATATTTACGATTGTAGGATGGGCAACGCCGAGAATAAACAGGATGCAATTATCGTTCAGGAGTTCGATAAAGCAGTATCCTACGAACCAGAGTATTACGTAGCCCTTGAAAAGGAAGAGGTCTCATCAATGATGTCCAGGGTCCTAACTGGACTCCGTGAGGTCTTTGTCAGGGATTCGGATTTTCAGATAAAGATCGATTTTGCGCAGGAGATCGTTGAAGCAAAGATAATCGAAGAGCAACCCTTGAAAAAAACGATCAAAGAGAGAACCAGATCCAAAAAGAGTGTGAAAGCAAAGGATCAAAAGAAACATCATGTCACGGTTATCGAGGAGGAAACCCCGGAGATAGAGATGACCCTTGAATTCCAGAGGGTCACAGGTAAGGACAGGGAGAGAAGCTCCGCTCCCGGTTCAAAGAGTAAGAAAAAGGGATTTCGGATCGTTGCCATCGAAGGAGAAGAGACGGACACTCCGGATGAGGAGCAGAATTCGGAGATCGAATGGGAGGATTGAACTTGGATGAGGTCTCCCACCTCAGGGTGAGGAAAGAGGCTCTCCTCATCGGGATCTGTATGGATGATTTTTCACTTTTACATGATGTATTGTACATTCTGAAGGAGCGGAATATTCACCATGTTGTTCTTGAGCAGGGTGACAGATGGGATTCCAACATGGATGCACTGGCCCTCCAGGAAGGATTGAACCCACCAACCTTCACGTTGAAGATACCGCCCATTGTGCCCATTTCCAAGGATCCGGAAGTAACAGTTGACAAGGTCATAGCATGCGCTTTCGGTCGCTTCGAGGCAAACGAGTTGATGGTGGGTATCGATCCTGGAAAACGACCCGGCATATCCTTTGTAGCAGATGGAATACTTATCTCGACCCATAGATCGACCGGGCCCGAAGATATCTTGATTAAATTGACCAGGGGGAAAAAAGCCTTCAGACCTGGTCGTATCCTGGTAAGGATCGGGAACGGCGACCCTGTGAGTAGGGACCCCATAATCTTGTTGATCAAAAAACATGGATATTCCCTGGAAATGGTTGACGAAGCCCGAACTACTAAAACCAAGAAGTTCAGGGATGAAAATGCGGCTGTCATGATCGCAAATACGCCTGGAGAGCCTATCTGAACCTTTGGAATCATCATTTCGTCTGCGGATCCTCACCCCCTTAAACTTATATTCCTCCAATTTCATGGCGAGCTACAGTTTACGAGGGGCCCGATTTGACGAAGAAGATAGAGATCAAGGTGGAACCCACGCTGAAGAACGACGTGGGATACATGCGAGCCAGGCTGTCTACGAAGACCAGGGACACACTTGGTGTATCGCCGGGTGATATCATCTCGATAAACGGCAAGCGGGAAACAGCTGCTGTTGTCTGGAGGGCCCCTGTCCAGGATGAGAACAAGGACATTATCCGCATAGATGGCATTACCAGAAAGAATGCCGAGGTCACAATTGGAGATCGTGTGGAAGTTAAGAAGGTCACTCCAAAACCTGCTGAGAAGATCAACATCTCTCCTGCTATCAAGGATGTTCCAAACCTCCAATTTGCAAATGGTATCGACAATTTCATCAAGAAATCACTCCTGAAACGTCCGATATCTGCAGGTGACACATTGATAATCCAGGGGATCGCACTTATGGGAAGCCAGCTTCCTTTCGTGGTCTCCAGTACCAAACCGAAAGGGATCGTCCAGATCGCAGCAGATACGGTTATCAAGATCTCAAAGGAATCGATCCAGGAAGATATCATCTCCAGGGTTGCATACGAAGACATAGGCGGCCTCAAGGATGAGTTGAAGAGAGTGAGGGAGATCATAGAGCTTCCAATGAAGCATCCGGAACTCTTTGATAGATTGGGAATCGAGCCCCCCAAAGGGGTTCTGCTTCATGGTCCCCCGGGGACAGGAAAGACCCTTATTGCAAAAGCAGTAGCATCAGAATCGGGTGCATCCTTCTTCTCCATTCAGGGACCGGAGATAATGAACAAATATTATGGTCAGACAGAGGAGAACCTGAGAAAGAAGTTCCAGGAGGCGGAAGAAAACCTCCCAGCGATCATCTTCATCGATGAGATAGATTCCATAGCACCGAAAAGGGACGATGTGAAGGGGGAGGTTGAAAGAAGGGTCGTCGCTCAGCTATTGACGCTTATGGACGGCCTTGGTGAAAAGGGAAGATTGATCGTTATTGCTGCCACGAACAGGGTCGATCATATCGATGCTGCTTTGAGGAGACCCGGCAGGTTCGATCGAGAGATAGAGATAGGGGTTCCTGATGGTGCATCCCGGATCGAGATACTTCAGGTACATACCCGTAACATGCCCCTTCAAAAAGATGTCAACCTCGAGGAACTGGCGGACAATACCCATGGTTTCGTGGGAGCTGATATCGCAGCCCTATCACGGGAAAGTGCCATGAAGGCTCTGAGAAGGTATCTACCGGACATGGATCTGGACAGACCGATCTCAACCGATATCCTCCAGAAGATCGAGGTTAAAATGGAGGACTTCAAGGAAGCTCTCAAAGAGATAGAACCATCCGCCATGAGGGAGGTTCTGATAGAAGTTCCCCGTGTCAAATGGGAACAGATCGGAGGTTTGAACGAGGTTAAACAGAAGCTTATTGAGACGGTTGAGTGGCCCTTGACCGACCCTGGCGTGTTCAAGAACCTCGGGATCCAACCACCACGGGGAGTTTTGCTGTTCGGTCCCCCCGGGACAGGTAAGACACTCCTTGCCAAAGCGGTAGCAACCGAGACAAAGGCGAACTTCATTTCCATCAAGGGCCCGGAGGTCCTTTCTAAATGGGTGGGAGAATCCGAAAAAGCTGTCAGGGAGATCTTCAAGAAAGCCAGACAGGTTGCACCTTGTATCATTTTCCTGGATGAGATCGATGCACTGGCTCCCAGAAGATCAACGACCACCGAGAACCATGTTTCCGAGAGAATGGTCAATCAACTGCTAACCTCCATGGATGGAATAGAGGACACAGAAGGGGTCATAGTTCTGGCTGCAACGAACAGGCCAGACATATTGGATCACGCGCTTCTTAGGAGCGGGCGTTTCGATAGATTGATCCTTATTGGGGCTCCGGATGAAAATGAGAGATCGGCTATTTTTAAGGTACACAC
>JAUVBH010000055.1 GCA_030591285.1 Thermoplasmatota archaeon | reverse complement strand
CGCTGTCAACATTGATCCCAAATCCTGTATCTCCTTTCTTAGATCCAATGAATGTGGAATATGAAAGCTGGCTCAATGAAGGGTCGATCTTGGTCACAAAAGCATCGCCCTGAGTTTGGGTACCATCATCACCTGAATATGTGGTTGATAATGCTCCTGGTGTGGTAGGGAAATTTGAGGAGAGCGTAGTTCCAACAACGAACAGATATCCATCATCATCTATCCTCAGTGCTTTTCCACCCCATTTCATATAATGTTCTTCCAGGGAGCCTCCAAGATATGTGGATGATATCATTGATGATCCGAGGGTATTCATCTGCAAAATGAAATAGTCAAAACCTCCATCATAATTTCGATCATAGGAACTACTTGTTGTCAGCAAGTTGCTCGATGAGGTTTTTCCCATCAGGTACAATTCACCATTTGGTCCGAGGTGGATATACCTTCCAAAATCATCTTCGGCTCCCCCAAAATATGTTGAGAACCTTCTTGTCCTGAGAGTGCTATCCAACTTTGTTACAGTGAAATCATATCCTCCATTCAAGGAGGTATCGTATGCGCCGTTGGTGACCGGGTAGTCATTAGAATTTGAGGATCCCACCAGGATGATATCACCCTCATCATCCCTGACTATACCTTTACACTGGTCGTCATTTGTGCCCCCGAATAGTGTTGACAATAATAGATCACTTCCGTCTGATTTTAATTTCAGAACGAATTGATCATATGTTCCACCAGAGTAGTCCTCATTAAATGCACCATTCGTCGTTGGGAACCCTGAAGAACTGGTGGTACCACCGATGTAGACGTCTTCATTATCATCTAAAACCAGACTGTATCCTCTCTCCCATCCGCTTCCTCCAATGTAAGTGGCCCAGACAATATCAGTTCCCTGACTGTTCAACTTGCATGCAAAAGCATCCGATCCACCGTTGTGGGTTCGGTCATATGAACTAATGGACATGGGATGATTTCCGAAAGTGTTCCCAATGAAAACAAATCCTCCATCAGCGGTGACCGCCCCGTCGCAGGCTTGATCATCTCCCATACCTCCGATCACCGTGGAGTAGATGATGGGATCGATTATCACCGGTCTGGAGATATCCCTTCCAAAGAGGTCGAACCCGAACCTGTTGGCCGAGATCTCCTTGAATCCTGAGGATATCACCTCTCCGTCATCATATGTTACCAGGATGTCCCTGTCCCTGATGACGCCTCCATTCGACCGTATCGATACCTCCTCACCGGTGATGGAGACCCGGTCAGCCGAGAAGATCTCTATTGAGATCCCATCGGTTGTAATCCCTTCGTCCACCGTTATATCATATTTCAGATGGCCGTCAGAGAAGTAGATGTTCAGATCTATCCCAGAATAGACCCCAAGGATCTCTATTGAGGAAAAGTGATCTGCTCTTTTCACCCAATTCGATGGGTCCTTGCCATAAAAATAATTGGAATATGAACCAGTCCCTCCAACACCATTTGGTTCCCAGTTGGTGTGTCCAATAAACCGATATCCCAACAATAACTCACGATCGATGGTTCCATCGAAGAACAGAATGGAATCATCTGTTATCCCATATGATCCGGACCTTGAAAGAAAATGGACATTTTCCATGTATTGACCCTTGTTCTCGATGAACACATCATTCGCATGGACATTGAATTTTTCTACGGTGTCAGTGTTGACCGTTGGTTCCGTTACTGAACCGATCCCGATAATGGTTGTCAAGGATGTGAAAAGGAACAACATCGAAATTGAAATAGCACAAGCTTTGAAGATCCAGCTCATTGTATCACCCCTCTGGTTTCCCAGTCCAGGAAGCGGATTGCGCTATTAGATGATAAATATTGTTGGCTTTTCAGAGTTTCATTTTGAAAGGAACTCGACCAATCCTTTAATCGCTCTTATCCTGTGACTAATTTTATTCTTCTCTTCCAGTGACATCTCCGCAAATGTGCGGTCCTCTCCTTCTGGAATGAAGATCGGATCATAGCCAAATCCCTGCTTACCTCTTATCTCATCGGAGATGGTTCCTACGCACTCTCCTGAAAACATGCTTACACCGATCCCGGGTATCATCAGACCAATGACCGTTTTGAACCTCGCGGTTCTGTTCTTCCTGCCTTCCATGAGCTTCAGGATCCCATCATTTCCGACAGTTCCCTGGAAGTATGATGAGTACACACCCGGAAAACCATTAAGATCATCAATGAACAGACCTGAATCATCCTTGATGAAAGGTTCCTGGATCTCCTCCTTTTCCTTTATGATCTCCATACCCTGGAAGATCACTTCCTCAAGTGATCCAACCTGGGTCTCAATGAACTCCTTGTTCAGCAATGTAACCTCGATCCCCAGGGGTTCCAGCCATCGTTTGATCTCCTTCAATTTACCGGTATTCCCGGTCAACAGGTTGATCTTTTTCAAATCTGTCATTGTGCCCACCTTTCCGTGATGTATCTCCCTCTCCCTGTTATATCACTCAACTTCTTTCTGATCTCTTCCCCATTGGGATTTATCTCGAAATAACCTTCCCAGAAATCATCTTCAAACGGTTCAAGGACCTCGTGGGTGGAATATAGGACCTCAAAGAACAGTCTGAGGTCGACCCCTTTCTTTTCTACTTCCTCTGTCCTTTCAGCGAGGGAGCAATCTATCAGACCCAATTCCAATTCAGGTTCTTTTGATAGCAGGATGAAGTTGGATGTTGTAAGGTCCCCGTGGACCATACCTCCATGATGAATGGTCCCAATTATCCGGCCCATTTCTCTGAGGGCCCTTATTTGATCTTTCGTTGACATGACATTCAGCAAACTCGCGAGCCTGGGCCCTTTGAGAAGTTCCATTGTCAACAAATGTTTCTCAATGTCTATATCCAGCACAAATGGGGTCCTGATACCCAATGATCTGATCTGTTTGAGCATCTTTGCCTCATTTCGGATCCTTGGGTCAGTGATCCTCCTCTCCATCTCTTTGGTCCTGTATCCTTTTGGGAATCTGAACTTGTCCACAGATGGAATGTTTCCAAAATTCGATGCTGTCACCCTGGCCTCGGCTCCTCTCCCCAGAATTGTTCCGGTTTCGATGTCCTGGCCTATCCCGATATTCACTGTTCCAGGGGTGAGGATCGTGGAGATCTCCTTTTTATCTCTCCAGATAACATCTACCATGTCAGTTCGAAATCTCTGGTCGATGGTGGTATCCTTCATTTGATGTACGACACCACTTTGATGCATTTTTTCTCCAAGGTAGGCCATCATTGCTCCATTGTCCACTGCAAGTGAAGGCGGAGGTGCAAAGCTGATCCCACCCCTTTCTCCCGCCATGGTGTCAACCATCTCTTTCAATCGCTGGTTGCATGCCACTCCCCCTCCCAGAAGCACTTCTTCACTTCCGATATGTGCCATGGCCCTTTCAGTGACCTCACAAAGCATGGAGAAGCAGATCTCCTGAACTGAATAGCATACAGAGGGAATTGATGCACCATTCCTCCAGTGTGCAAGAGCAGCTGTCATTATCCCGGAGAACGAGATGTCCATCCCCTTCACAGAATATGGGAGGTCCAGAAGTTCGGTTTTTCCTTTCATCTCTTCTTCCCATACACCGGGTATCTTTTCTCCTCTTGCAAGTTTCTCTATCTTTGGACCTGCGGGAAAAGGCATCCCCATTTCTCTGCCCAACTTGTCAAGCATGTTGCCGATCCCTATGTCCAGGGTTTCCCCCAGGACCCGGTACCTTCCCTTAACGAAAGCAATGATCTGGGTATTTCCTCCGGATGCATACAGGAGGACCGGATCTTTAGCACCCAGAAGGGATCCGATCTCTAGATGGGCAACACAATGATTTGCACCGATGATCGGGATATCATTCTTCAGTGAGAAGACTCTGGCGATGGTCGCACCAACTCGTAAACATGGCCCAAGTCCTGGGCCCCTGGAAAATGAGACCAGATCCAGGTCTTTTTCCTCGATGCCCGCATCTAAAAGTGCTTTCCTTACAACGCTATTTCCAACTAAAACGTGATGGTCTGCAGCTTCCCTTGGGTGGATACCACCTTTAATCGGCAAATACATATCCCTGACATTGGATAGAACGACACCATCTTCTACGACACCTGCTCCAATGGTGTGAGCTGTGGATTCTATTCCCAGGGTTCGCATCGAACAACCATGGAGAGATATGCTATTTAATTTACGCCGTCAGGAGAGGATTCACTGTTCTCCATCTCGTACGAGAGTTTCTTCCCGGTCTTGCCTCTATATCTCCTTCTCACCTTGGCCCAGATTATCAAGAGCACTGGTAGAACAACAACCGAGGAGATGAATGAATAGATGATTGCCAAGGCGGTGACCTGTCCGAACTGCTGTAATGGTGGCATCGTGGCAAAGGTCAAAAGACCGAAACCAACAACCGTTGTTGCAGCTGCCCCGAAAAGAGCGGATCCGGTATTGACCAAGGTGTTCTTGGAAGCCTCCAGGAGATCCTTTTCGAGTTTGATATCCTCGACGAATCTGTGAGTGATATGAATGCCATATGTGATACCAAGTCCAATGGTCAGAGATCCAATGGTGATGGTCATCACGTTAAGTGAGATACCTACAAGCCACATGGTCCCGACGATCCAAACAACACAGAACACAACAGGAAGTGTTGCAACGAGACCTAGTATGATAGATCTCTCTTCCCAGAAGAAGACAATTGTCAGGACAACAAGTGAAACAATGATGGTGATTATCAGGGAGTTGATCTGCGAATCCTGCAATGCGTTAATAACGACGGCCATCACGATCGAGGTCCCGGTCTCGGAAACCTTGGTGATCTTCGAGTCCTCTCCCTCTTCAAGGGGTTCGGAGATAAGCTGAAGCTCATCGTAGAGGCCCCATGCGTCTTTATCGTCCTCGGTCCCCACAGTGAAGGCGATAGCGGCCATAGTGTAGTTCTGCCCATCCTTGTAGATCACCTTTCTTGCTTCAGATGGGAACTGTTCATAGAACATATCCAGAACTATCAAGATATCATCACTGGAAGCACTGTTCCTGGGAAGACCTGTGCTGAAATCGAAGGTTGCTGAGTAGTTGGTGACGAAGGGATTAGATGGATCCATGGCCCCTATCATCGATGCAGTTTCCTTCAAAGAGTATAAAATGAAATCAGCATTCGGTTTGATATTGGCCCCTTCTCCCTCCATTGATATATATTCGGAGTTAAGTGCGACCGCCGCTGCCATTGTATCGTTCATTGACCTAAGAACTTCGGGGTCGGATATGTCTCCCTCAACCAGTATTATTCCAAGGTCTCCTGAACCACCAAGATTGAATTCGGTGAACATGTATGATAGGTCCTTTGATTCTTGAAGATCATCCGGGAGGAAATCTTTGACATCGAAAACGATCTCACTGTTCAATGCAGCTCCAAACATGCCTAAAGTGATGATGGCAACCGCTGTGAGTATTATTGCAGGATGTCTTTCAGCCCTCAGGGACATGCCCAGGATGATCCGGTTGACGATCTTCTTGTTGTTCTCTTCTTTCTCGCAGAGGTCGCATTCTCCCTCCTTGAACTTCTGGAAGAGAGGTTTGCCTTTTTTGGCTCTTCTAACATCACGGAGTCCCTTGACAGACGGAACGAAGATCACCATTATGATGAAGCTGGCAGTTATACCAACAGCAGCCATCACACCAAACTGCACGATCAATCCCACAGGGGAGAATATATTGGAAAGGAAAGCGAAGACCGTAGTGAAAGTGGCAAGTAAAAGTGCCATTCCAACTGATCCACTCATACCGTGAAGGGATTCCTTGACCGTCTTACCCTTCCTGATCTCTTCTCTGTATCTCATTGTAAGATGGATCCCGTAATCTATACCAAGACCCATTATCAAGACAGGAACGGCTGTTATCATGGGATTGGATGAATAACCCATGACGGAACCGAATCCGTACATCCAGATGATCGCCATTGATAGGGCGATTATATTCAGTATCATGTCGAATATGTTTCTATATATTACCGATAGGATGATCAATACAAAAAGGAGAGCAAGCGGCAGAAGGATCATCATTGATTCATTTGAGGCGTCATTGATCTTCTGATCGATCTGGGCGAATGCTAGTGGGTGGATCACAAGGTCCGATCCATCGTCAGCCTTGTTCACGACCTTGGATATCTCTCCTTCAATATCTCTCAGTCCATCAGGATCGCTGTCCCTCATTTCGTTCAAGATGTAATCCAAGTTCAGGAGGATCATGCATCCTTCAGCAGAGAACTCACCATTCATGGGGTCGAAATCCTCTGTTAGGAAGTTAATTAGAATGAATTGACCGAAATAGAAGTACTGGGTCATCTGCCCCAGGCCCAGGGGATTGCCCCTGATGTTCGCGATGGATAACAAGGTCTGGAGCCTTTCTATGGAACCTTCCAGGTCGGTCCTCAGATCCTGCAGTGACGCCTTCGTGGAGTTTGATATCCGTTCATCAGCGAGTGCTTCATCAACGGAACCGATAGCACCATCAAGCTGTTCGATGGTTGGTGTGGTCAATGAAGAGAATCTCATCAGGGACATAGTGGCATTGAAGATCTTGGGATCGGAGAAATTATAGGATAGGAGCGAACCTATCTCTGTTTTCAAACCCTGATCGTCCGGGATAGACTCAAAATATCCCTGGGCATCAACAGGATCGGCTCCTGAAGTTTCCTGTAGCTCGGTCCCTTCGATCAGATCATCGAGATCGGTCCTAAGGTCCGTGATCATGGATGAAACTATATTGTCATCTGAGAGGTTCGCGGATGCGATATCAGTGGAAAAGGTGGATCCGCTGGCGTTGGTTGTCATTATGTAAGGATAGTAATCATTGAAGGAAGATCCTGTGGAGGATAGGTCCTCTGCGAAATCAACTGCTTGACGCATCTGGAATAGTGCAAAGGGAGGAGATATGGGGTAGGCTCCCTGTTCGGCGGGATCTCTCCATTCCTGGAATGTAGGGTCCTTGGCTATCTCGTTTGAAAGATTGATGGTATCCAGGAAACCCTGTTTGGTAACCATGTCGTCATCATCTGATCTGACGAGGACAATGTAGGTGTATGTGGATGTGAACTTGTCCTGATATTCCGAATGGGCTATGGCAACTTCCATATCAGGCATGAAATCCTCCTGATCGAAGGATTCTTCCATTGGCATGAGTACCTGTGCCATCATGGAAGCACCAGTAATGAGGAGGATTATGGCTATACCAAGCCAGGGGAACCTGGTGGCGAATCTCCCAACCTTTTCTGTGATCATTTGAACTCCTGCCCTGGCCTATTTCATAATGGTATTTATTGATTATGGAAGTATTTTGCAAATAAATCGCAAGAATATGAAGAAATGGTGGTGAAATATTAAACTCTTGGAATATTATGGGTCATTTCTGTCTAAATGTCGATAATTTTATATCCCTTGTTCGACCTTTATTGTTCTGGTGACATCAGAAACGCTATCCGACAATGAGAAAGCGGTCTTGCTATCGATAATGGGTAACCCTGAGCATGGTGATAAGGACCGATCAGGCTCGCTTGATATGAATATTTTCACGTTCAACAAGATCAAGAACAAACTGACCAGGGACGGCTACATGAAACGTGAATTCGTCCCCAACTATGGACTTCTCGGTTTCGAGATCCTGCTGGCAAGTTTTGGGTCCAGGATAGAACCATTTATCAGTGAGGAGTTGAAAAATTCACTGGGGGCCCAGATCCTCGATCAGCTCCCTTCTCATATGATATTCTTCCTCACAGAACCGGGTCAAGGAATGGGATTCCATGCCATAGAGGATTTCACATCAATGAAGAATGGATTGATCAGGGCAGAAAGGATGATCTTTGATAATCTGGGCATGGAAAGATCTGGAATGACAACGATCCCATTCTCATTCAAGGAGGTCAAGGTTCACAAGATGTTCGACCTGTATAATCTTTTCAGGTCCACCTTCGATCTTGATCTCAAGGTTTCACATCTTGAACCAAATACACCCGGACAGGAGGTTGCCTGTCTGTCATGGGAGGATTTTTTCAAAGAAGGAGCCGGAGGGATCACTCTTGATCTTGGAAAAGAGGAATGGGACCTCCTCGTCCAGCTGGTAACTTATCCAGACAGTTCCGACCAGTTCCATCTTGATAAAGCCAATATGAGCAGGTACAAGTACAGAAGGATCAGAAACATGCTTTTTGAAAAGAGAGCTTTGAAACCTCTAATAATTCCGAATCCTGTGATGATAGGGTTCGAGGTCCTTATCTTCACTCATATGAAGTTCAAGGCATCGGTGGACGCATTGGAGATGTTCGATTCTGGAACTTGGAATATGCCTCAGAATCTGATCATGACGATCTTTGATAGGCAGGATGCAGTTGGGATAAGATT
>JAUVBH010000181.1 GCA_030591285.1 Thermoplasmatota archaeon | reverse complement strand
TATCTTCTGGGTAACATCGGAGAATTTCGAGACTGTAACAGGAAAGGAGTTTGTCACCGAGCTAATAAACAGCGGTTGCAGGCTCTTCTTCTACGTGGAATACATCCCTGTTGAGGAGGGGACCGAACATTCTGCCCCAACCATCCGACAAAGAGTGTTCCTGGTGGAGTTGATGAAGGATCTTGGTGAAGAATTTCCTGGACTGTTCATTACATTCCCCGGTGATGAAGTAGCTCTAGGTAGATGCTTATCATCTGGAAGAGGGTTCGTTCACGTCAATCCTTCCGGAGATCTCGAACCATGTTCCTTTGCCCCTTATTCGGACACCAACCTCAGGGACACTCCATTGAAAGATGCACTCGGATCCAAATTACTTGCACAGATCAGGAAGGACCATTCCAAACTGGAAGAGACCAGAGGCGGCTATGCCCTTTGGGAGAACCGGGATTGGGTCTGAGGACTCTTGAACTGATCAACTATTTGATTTGCGGCTCAACCTCTGTTACCAGCTCCACACCTTCGCCGGGGACATCTCCGATGGGATCATCTGGTAATTCCTGCATTAAGGGTTGGTCTAACTGTTCTTGTTCCGGTGGAAATGATGTGTCAGAAGTTGGATTCGGGGTCTCCTCGATTGGTGGCTGTTCTTCCAGGGGTATGGATTGGTATTCAGGTTCAGGGTCCTGATATTGCTCCTGTTGAGGTTCAGGCTGGTAATATGGATCCTGTACCGGTTCGACCGGGGCATGGGTGTCTTGAACCTGAGTGTCCATTGGTTGCTCGTAACTCTGCTCTGGGACCGGTTCATCGATCTTATCGCTCTTTCTCCTCATGGTCAGGATCAGGATGTTTATCACGGTCAGGATGAATATCACGATCAAGACAACGATGATTATCCAGCCCCAGCTGGGGAATTTCTCTTCTTGTGGGGAGATGACATCGTCGTCATCATCGTCATCTACGGGAGTCGTGTCGTCATCATCGTCGTCAGTGATGGGGCCTCCGCCTTCCTTGGAGATAGCGATCTCCTTCAGTTCAGAGGTCATGTTGTTTCCATTCACGTCCTTTGCATGGAACTGATAATTGAGAGTAGCATCATCATTTGGAAGGTCTATTACTGTTCTAAAAGGTTCAGAACCGGACATTACTGTAGTTGTATGCTCCCCATCATCAAACCAATATTCAACCGAGACCGACCCAATGCCAATATTGTCATCAGCGTAAACGGTGAAGGTGAACTTGTCTCCACTCTGACCGGTGGAAGGTGTTGAATCTCCGGTGAATTCAGGTTCATCATCATCGATCACCGAGATATGAATAACAGAGGTCTGATTCCAGTTCAGAGAGGAATCCATTGCATGGAATATGTAGTGTAGATCCTCTCCTTCATCCAACCGGATCGGTAGGCTGAAAGTGTTGGTCACGGTTCCCTCCATGGTCACATTGAAACGTTCTCCATATCCGAACCAGTACTCCACCATGATCAGACTTTTCCTGATGTTATCAGATACCAGGACATCAAAGAGAAGATCATCTCCTGTATTGACAGATGCTGGTGTACGATCCTCTTCGAAAACTGGTTTCACATTATCCTTGACAAGTGAGGATCCTTCCCCTGAAGTGAACCAGTTCCTTGACGTATCCCTGATGTGGATTACATAGTTCATATCCTTCAACATGTGTGGGATATCGATATTGAGTTCCCAGTAGAGGTCCGTATCCTCTGTTGCAGAGAGATTATTCCTCTCCCCACCCTCGAACCAATATTCTATCCAGACCTCACTGACATCGATGTGATCAGATGCCTGGATATGGAACTTGAACGAACCACCAGTATAAGCCAATCCATATGTCTTATCGGAGAGTAAAACTGGAATATCATCATCATGGATCTGTACTGTTTTATCGGGCCCCATGATCAGATTGGAATTTGTATCGGATACCCCGAAATGATAGTGAAGCTCCGATAGATCATCTGCAGGAATACTTACAGCTGCTCTCCATTCATCCTCAGACCATTTCTCCATTGAGATGTTATTGGAACTCCCTTCTCCAAACCAGTATTCTGTGTACACCGAGGATACTTCGATATTATCCCCCGCCTTCACAAAGAACATGATCTGGCCTCCGGTGTTTGCTATGGATGGTGTCTCATCAAGTAGTATCATTGGTGCGTCATTATCTATGACACTAACCTGTTCAATATTGGTTTGGTTCCAATGACCGGACCCGTCCTTTGCATGGAAGAAATATTTCAGAGTATGGATCGAATCCTCCAGTGTTATGGTATGTGTATATGTGTCAATTGATGTGGGCGACATGGTCACATTCTGTGTTGATCCTGATCCGTACCAGTATTCGACACTCACCACAGATACCGTGGTATCGTCCTTTACTTGAATACTGAATTCCAGCTGTTCACCTGTGGTACCTTCCTGTGGAGTGGTGTCGGAAAAGAAGTACGGTCTTCCATTGATGACCCTGATAACCCCTTGTTCGCTGTCCTGGACATGGTTATAGTAGTCCATAGCCCTGAAATTGTAAACCATTGTTTTTGGTATGTCCAGTTCTAGATCGATGGTAAATGACCAGTTGAAACTATCGATCTTCGTCATCATAGCACTTCTAACCGTTCTCCCGGGGTGCCAGTAATTCACCTGCACCGACTTCACCTTGACATTATCCGTTGCTCCAATTTTGAAGGTGACCTCCTCCCCGGAGTAGCAGGAAGATGGGGTGCTATCCGCAAGGAATGTTGGACTGAAGTTGTCGGTTACATACACGATATTGCTATCCGGAGAGTCTCCAACTGAATTGAAAGCCACCAGATAGTAAATGTATTCATTGCCGATGGTGATATTGGAATCCTTCCATGAGGAGATGGGGCCAATTGTCCTGTAGTAATTATACCAAGCTGATCTGTTCCCCGAACCGTTGCCTCCCATATCGTACCGATATACATCATACCCTAGGAGAGGTGAAGTGCCAGTATTTGCTGGAGGTGTCCATAACAGGAGGATATGATCAGAGTACATGGTCCCGTTCAGGTTGGTTGGAGCCATAGGGGGAGCTGAGATATTGAAATCCATTTTGAAGAGGAAACCTTCATCTCCTGAGTTGAATGAGGTATCATAGGAGGTATTTACAGTTGGGAAACCAGATGATGAAGTGATCCCTGTAACGATCACATAGTCGTTAGTGTAGTGATGGATATCATATCCATAATCGTATATTGAATCACCAACAAATGTGGAATAATTCAATAAAGCACCATTGCTGCTCAATCTGGATACAAAAACATCATATCTGTTGTTATGTGAGGTATCAATAGCGCCCCAGGTAGTTGGGAAATTACTAGAATATGTATATCCAGTGACCACAGCCCTACCTGTGCTATCGATGGAAAGCCCCTGTCCATAATCATCAGAGCTGCCTCCCAGGAACGTCGAATAGACAAGGGACGACCCCGCACTATTCATCTTGAACGCGAAACAATCATAGTTTCCATTATGGCTCCTATCGTAAGCACCACTGGTGGACGGGAAATTAGAGAGAGATGTATTAGACCCATTTCCCCCAGTATAGTAATAGGCCGTTTCTCCTGTAACAAATGCATTCCCACTAGAGTCGACCTGAACATCATATGCCTTATCCCTGGCACCCCCTCCAATGAGAGTTGAATATACCAAACCCTTTCCAGTGGAGTTCAGCTTTGTGAGAAAGGCATCGTAGGATGAATCATATACAGTATCATATGCGCCTGAAGTTGTGGGGTAGTTCCTGGATGTTGTCGACCCGGTAACATAAGCATTCCCGGAACCATCTACATCGATCGCATAGGCAATATCCGAATATGTACCTCCCAAATATGTTGAATAGAGAAGATCTGACCCATTGGAATTCAATTTGAACACGAAGGATTCCTCATTACCGGAGTAAGTGGTATTGTATGCTCCCGAAGTTGTTGGAAAGTACTGGGAGACCGTATATCCAGTACAATACGCGTTCCCGGAACTGTCAATATCAATATCTAGTCCATAATCACTTGAATTCGTACCCACCAAGGTGCTGTAAAGTAAAGAGCTCCCGGACGGATTCAATTTCAGGACGAACATATCGCGGTTACCATTTTGTGTTGTGTCATAGGCACCGCTTGTGACAGGAAAATAGGTGGTTGTGGAGTTTGATCCATTTCCACCCGAATATGCCCAATCGGTCCTTCCTATCACATAGGCATTCCCTGATGAATCTACGACGATACCTTGACCATAATCGTAAGATGAAGAGCCAATGTAGGTGGAATAAACAATGTTGGTCCCTGTGGGATTCAACTTGCACACAAAGACATCAGAGTTGGAGTTCTTTGATGTGTCATAAGCACCCGATGAGGTTGGGAAGTTTGTGGAGTCCGTTCCACCAGTAATGTATGCATTCC
>JAUVBH010000214.1 GCA_030591285.1 Thermoplasmatota archaeon | reverse complement strand
GATACGATAGGGTCAATATTTCCTTTACAGATGAAAATGGATATTTCAAATATGGTCTGGAGCCAGGTTTCTACTTCATCACACTGACTAAAGATGGATACAAAGGTTTTCAGGTGACCGCTCATGTTCAGGGAGGAGGAACAACCGATCTTGGTGATCTGTCCATGAAGGAAGGTGCCGATAATGAAAAGATATCAAAGGAAATGGTCATTGGCATTCTCATCGGTTCTGCAATCCTTATCTTGATATTGATCGTTGTTTTATCTGTAGTTCTAAAGGTCCGAATGAACAGGAAGATCCAATTGGAGAAGGAGAGAGAGAAGGAACTTCTCTACTCAAATAGATCACATAAGAAAAAAGTGATAGTCAGCATACCCAGAGGTCCAACGGATGGACAGGAAGAAGCCATGTTATCATTGGTATCTGAAAATATTCGATCACAGATGGATGGAAAGATCCAAGAGGATGACCTTGGCAGGATATCCATTCCACAGATCGAGATGCAGGAAACCTCTGGTTTGGACCTTTCATTCATCGATGGTGAGATGGGAGAGATGGATTGGGAAGAACTGGCAAATCCCCTTTATGAGATCAATGAAGAAGATCTGACATCCATGGAAGATATTGATTGCTATGAAAAGCTTGGCATATCACAGGACGCATCAAGAGAAGAGATCAAGTTAGCATACAGAAGATTGGCTGTTCAATATCACCCAGATAGAATATCAAGGTTCGACCAGATGTTGAAAGATAGGGCCATCGAGGAGATGAAGAGGATCAATTACGCAAAGGATATTCTAATGGATGAACAAAGGCGTATCCTTTACAACTCCACCCTCCCTCCAGCGAAACCTGTGAGGTTCGAGAAATAGATCATACTTTCACATACCTTCCACATCCAATTATAGCTTATTATCGCAGAATCGCCTTGTTAGAGTAAGCTTTGGAGTTGCTTCGATGGATGAAAAGAGCATAGTCTGTCCGCATTGCAAACAACAGATCAAACTTTCCCAGACGATCATAGGCCATATCGAAGAAAGTATGCGGGGAGAGTATGAAACTTGTCTTCAGGAGCGAGAGGAGCAGATCCAGAAGAAAGAGATCGAACTTGAAAGCTCCATGAAGGAAATTGACGATGTCGTTAAGATCAATATGGAAAAAGAGCGTGAGAAGATCAAAGATAAGGTCAATAAGGAGACAGAGGATCGTTTCCGACTGGAGATGACAGATCTTCAGGAGAAATTAAAGGAGAGGGAATGTAAGATAAAAGAGGTCGAAAAAGAGGAATTAAAATTCAGAAAGAAAGAGAGGGAGTTGGAAGAAAAACAGAAAAAGATGGATCTTAAGATGGAGAAGAAGATCGAACAGGAGAGAGAAAAACTCAAGATCGAGATCGAGAAGAGAACAGCTGAGAAGAGTGCGCTGGAGATGAAGGACCTCCAGGAACAGCTCATCGAGAAAGAAGCCAGACTCCGAATGGCAGAGAAAGAAGAATTGGTTCTCCGGAAAAAACAGAGAGAGCTCGAGGAGAAAGAACAATCATTGGAGATCGATCTCCAGAGAAAGCTGGATGCAAAGAGGAAAGAGATCGAGATGAATACAATGGAGAAGCTGCAGGAGCAATATCATCTCAAGGAGCTGGAAAAGGAGAAGACCATAACCGATCTAAAAGATCAGATAGAAATAATGAAGATGAAGGCAGAACAAGGATCACAGCAGCTTCAGGGTGAGGTTCTTGAATTAACCCTGGAGGAAGACCTGTCGAGGAACTTTCCTTTTGATGAGGTTGTTGAGGTGAAAAAGGGACAACGTGGTGCTGATGTCCTTCAAAAGGTCCGAACCAACACTGGTTTTCACTGCGGAACAATAATCTGGGAAACAAAAAGAGCAAAGAACTGGAGTGGCGACTGGATACCTAAATTAAAAGATGATATGAAAGAAGCAAAAGCGGATGTTGCAGTCCTTTGTTCCACAATTTTACCAAAAGAGATCGATAAATTCTCCATTTCTGGAGATGTTGTTATAACAAGTACCATGCTGGCAGTTCCAGTTGCTTCTCTCCTGAGAGAACAGGTCATGAGAATTTCCAGAGAGCGGAATATCTCTGAAGGAATGTCAGGAAAGAAGGATCTGCTCTATTCATTTCTAACCGGACCTGAGTTCAGACAGAGCGTTGAGGGTATGGTTGAAGCGTTCTTTGAAATGAAGACCGATCTTGATAAAGAAAAAGCATCTCTTGGGAGAATATGGTCAAAGAGAGAGAAGCAGATGCTCCGTGCATTAACCAATTTGAGTTCATTGTACGGTTCCATGCAGGGAATTGCTGGATCTTCACTACCGGCAATAGATAAACTGGAGATAGATCAGATCACAGAAGTTTCCGGAGATGGTGATGGTTCAACTTTGGATGAATTCTAAATGAACAATGAGGAGAAGAACTGGATCAATTCCAAGATCAATATCATAGAGAGTCCAACGCATGGATGTGGCATGGTCGCTTTGCAGGATATTGAAGAAGGTGAAATTGTAATCATATGGAGAGAAGGTTATATTGATAAAATGGAAGCAGAGAAAGCGAAGAAGCAGGGTATGGAAGTATTCCAATGGGCAGATGATGTTTACAGCATTGTCACAAATGAAATGTTAGATGCACATTATGTGAACCATTCCTGTGACCCGAACTGCTGGATGAATGGTGCATTTTCTTTGAGTGCGATGAGAGAGATCAAACTTGGAGAAGAGATCACAGTAGATTATGCACTTTTTCACATGGAAGACCACTATGTCTCGGATTGGATCTGCAATTGTGGTAGTCCACACTGTCGAGAGAAAGTTACTGGAACAGATTGGAGAGATCCAGAGCTTCAGCAGAGGTATAGGGATCATTTCTCACCTTTGCTGAATGAAAGGATAAGGGAACTGGAAACCGTTAGTAATTGATCAGACAGCATTCCTGGCCGCGCGGAATCCCATCCCGTACATGTATGTGGAATCGGGAAGCCACGCATCACGGTAAGCTGAGTAAAAACATTCTTCTGTATACTGGAACGATGCGCCCCTCAGGACCTTGACATCCGTCTTGTTGGGCCCCCGGGGATCGTTCTCTGGACCTTTCCCGTAATACTTCTCACCGTAGTAGTCACTGCACCATTCCATTGCATTTCCGTACATATCGTGGAATCCCCAGGGATTCGGTTTCTTAGTGCCGACGGGATGGGGCTCCTTGTCACAGTTATCCCAGTACCATGCATGGTCCTCGAGGAAGACCGGAGCATTTCCCCAGTAGTATTTCGTGTCCGACCCTGCCCTGCAGGTGTATTCCCATTCAGCTTCAGTGGGGAACCTATACTGGTGGTCGGGGTCCAGATTGGACAGCCTATCAAAGAAGACCTTACACCTGTCCCAGCTGACACTGATTACAGGCAGGTTATCACCCTCGAACCAGTGGTGCTCCGCGCCCATTATCGCTTCCCACTGGTCCACCGTGATCTCGCATTTCATCAGTTCGAATCCTCTTGTAATATTAACGCGATGCCTGGGATGCTCGTCATCATACCCCGTTGTGTTCGGGCTTCCCATCATAAAGCTTCCGTTGGGTACGGATATGAAATTCAGTTTCAGGCTGAGAATATCGTGGAATCCTGCATCATCGGGGAACAGGTCCAGTGTTAGCCCTGTCGTTGAATCGTTCTTGTTCATACCGGGGTTCCATTCATCAGGGTACCCATCCTCATCCTTATCCTTGGATGCAGCTGGATCCTTGGGAAGGCGATCGGCCTGATTATCGCCGAATCCATCCTTGTCCCTGTCCATCCACTCTTTCCCATTGTTTGGGAATTCATCTAATTCTAATCCGTGGACGGAATCATTCTGTGACATCCCATCATTCCATTCCTCGGGAAAAGAATCCCCGTCCTCATCCCTGCTGGCAGCCGGGTCCAGCGGAAAATCATCAAGATGTTCGATGCCAGTAGTTGAATCCTGTTGGTCCTTTTCATAGTTCCATAGATCAGGGAATCCATCCTTGTCGGTATCCTTGGAAGCT
>JAUVBH010000151.1 GCA_030591285.1 Thermoplasmatota archaeon | reverse complement strand
ATCATCTGAGTAATATTCATCAAGGGTGAGGGATACATTGGTAACTGGAGACCCACCACCATTTGTTGCCTCTGTGGAAAGACCGATCTTGTACCAGTCGATCCAATCCTGGTTTGCCTGAACATTATGCCATGCAAGAGTCCCAGAGATGGTCTCTCCTGATGGAGTAATGATCGACCCATTGGGATAATCAGGATAGTCCTGCTCACCCTCTGCGTCAGAAGCTCTTGTTCCAGAGGTTTTCCGCAGTAGGGATGGGTCCATTGCCCTTGTCACTCCGTCAGGTATCATATTTGGTGATGTCTCTTGGAGATCGGTTTTCGTCTGGCTGGCCTTATATTCGAATGGCGCATCTTCGATACTCATGATGTCAATATCGCCGAATGCAGCATCCATGTCGAATCCATCAAGTCTCTCAACTGTGATGAGATCGGAATCACTCTCAATAGTACCTGAGAAATTGACATCTTCGGATACAACTGAGGTTTCTTCGTCGTTTGCTCCTACCAGGCCCATAGGTATCGCCAGAACAGCGACGAGCATGATAGAGAGTAGTAAGTTTTTCCACTTGCTCAACATCTAACTTTCCTCCATATGGTCTTTCGAACTTGATAGGGATCAGCTGGGGAACGTCGAGAAAGCTCGAGCTCCCACTCCCTAATCTGGGCATCGTTCCCGGTTATTTATAACCTTTAGATGCCCCGGGGTCATTAGTTGCGTCAAGAAGTATGACTTCTAGATAAGTTATTAAGTTAGCGCCTCAATCTCCTTTCATCATGACGAGGTTGACCTTCCTCGGTACTGGGGGTGGTCGGTTCGTTACTTTGACCCAGGAAAGGTCCACAGGAGGAATTTACCTAGAAGATGGCTATAAAGTGCATATAGACCCCGGTCCGGGAGCTGTTCATGCTCTCAGGAGGAACAGGATCGACCCGACCCAAACCAATGGGATCATGATCTCTCACTGTCACCCGGACCACTACGCCAATGCCGAGACACTCATGGAGGGTCTCAATACAGGCAGGCTTGGGAAAAGGGGTTTTCTTATAGCTTCACATTCTGTGACCAAGGGTAGGGGAAAAGTCGGACCCGCAATATCCCAGTATCATCAGGAGAAGATGGAGAAAGTAATTACACTGGAACCTGGAAACCGATTCGAGATCGGCAGGTTGAATGGGACCGCTACTCCTGCTTTTCATTCGGATCCAGATACAGTGGGTCTCAGGATCGAGACCGGTGACGGGATCATCTCCTATGTGGCAGACACAGAGCTCAGGGATGAGGTCATCGAAGCACACAAGGGGGCCCGTGTTCTGATACTGGCCACCACACGTCCTCTCAATGCAAGGATCCCGAACCATCTATCTACCGAAGATGCAGCCCAGATGGCCGAGGCGATCAAACCGGAGCTCGTTTTCCTGACACATCTTGGAAAGAAGATGCTCAAGGAAGGACCAAGGAAGCAAACACGATGGATACAGGAAAGATCAGGGGTTCGGACCTTTGCTGCAGAGGATGATATGCAGGTCCTTATAAGGAGTTCCATAGAGGTGATCTCCAGAAGAAGGAACAGGCGATACAGGATCAGACCTTTCAATCCACAAGAGCAGGAAAATGGGGCTGAAAAAGTGGAGCCAGACATTGAGAAAACCTGATTATGCAATCTTCAATTCGTTACAATATGTCCCTTTACCGAAAGCCTTATTGAAGATAACGGATTACAAGCATCGATTACGATGACTATCGATGATAAGATATCCGATGAGATGAGACACCAGCTATCCTTCCTGTTCGGGGTCAAGGAATCAATGAAGGACCTTGATGAAAGGATCAGAGCAACATCGCTATTTTTGGCAAGGTCCGATCTCATGAAAAAGCATCGGGAGATAGAGGATTGGCAGATCATCGACAAACCGGATGAATCTCTGGTCAAGGGACTTGTTGGCGATCGGGTCGAGGTCGTTGCAAGGGTAAGGACAATGTCCCTCCATGGAAAGAGCAGTTTTGGAGGTAGACAATCCGATGCAATGAAGAGGAACCTGGATCGGATCGCGGAAGAGAAGGTGGACTCCAAATACTTTTTCCTGCTGGACCCCTGGACCGTCAGTGTTGTCAAGGATAATTTCAAACCTGAAGGAGTAACGATACTACCACTCCTCAAAGATGACCTGGCTTCCGTTATAAGGGCAGCTCCGGTTCAGTTGACGGAACATGGAGTTCCTGTTGGTGAGGTTATGACCCAGATGGTTGAGGAGATCGTGACCCAGGAAGAGTTCTCCGAAGAACTGACCGTCATATCTCCGATATCCCGCACATCGATCAGACAGGGCTTCCTCTATATTCCCAAGGAAAAGGGAGAACTCCTTGCCGAGGGACCTGTTACAATATGGATCCGAAAGGATGCATCATTGGTCTCCAAATGTATGATCTCCCAGACTGGCGGCGTCAGGATCGGAGGCGGACTGACAAAGTGGTTCAGGTCAATTGGGCTCCAGTCAGATGACGAACTTGTGATGGGATCGCAGGAGGACGGGTCCCTTTTGGTATTGATGATCAGGAGAGCTCAACCCTACAGGGGACAGAAGCCTGTCATCGAAACGATGAAATGGGATTGAAGTCAATACATGGCCCTGGAGCTTCGGACAGAAGTTCCTGGAGGGTCATCAATGAGGTCCTTTTCAAAGGATGGAAGAGAGACACTGGAACGGATCGAGCGTGGACTCGATGATCTGGGAAAGAACAAGAAATTCCAGATAAGCAGCGATGATGAGCCAAATGTTCTCGATATCGTCTTTGCAGGAGGCGGGGCAAAGGGTGTTGCTCATCTCGGGGCTATCTGGGCCTTTGATAAACTTGGAATAAAGTTCAAGAGATTGGCGGGTACATCAGCCGGTGCTCTGACCGCTTCCATTGTTGCAGCCGGGTTCGACTGTGATGAGCTCCTAACAGAACTGTTCGATCTTAACTTCATGGAACTCAGGGATGGTTTCTGGGATCAGAAACTTCCTAGGATAGCCAAACTTGCAGCTCTGACAACCTCTTACGGAATGTATGATGGTGAGACCCTGCAAATTTGGATGGAAGAGGTTCTAGCCAAGAAGAAAGCCAATACATTCGGACGGATCCCCATGGGTGGTGTTGGAATGTTGTCCCCCCTTCAGAAGAAGGACGGACCGAGGCTTTCGATCATGGCCTCTGATGTATCCCATTCCTGCGAACTTCTGATGCCCAGGGATCTGGTTCTGGATCGTTATGGGAACATCAGACCCAACTCATTCCCTGTCGCAGCCGCCGTGAGAATGTCAGTATCTGTTCCTTACTTCTTCACCCCTTACAAGTTATCAGGTTCGTTGATCGTCGATGGAGCGTTCGCAACGAATCTCCCGCTGGAGACATTCGATGCAGTTGATTCGGACAAGGTACGATGGCCCACAATGGGTATCAAGCTGGGATCCACAAAACCGGGAAAGAACTCCACCAAGGACCTGTACCATTTCGGTCTGGCGGTCTTCGATACAATGAGATACGGCCAGAGCAGGATGTCATACATCAACTATCCCACCAGAATGAGCAGATTGATCGAGGTTGAAACAGAGGATGTAAGGACCCTTGATTTTGATATCAGCAAACAGAAAAAGGAAAATCTATTCCTTAATGGTGCACGATCTGTCCTACATACTCTCCGGGGAGATGATGGCCAGGGTCTTAGAGAGGTCTGGAATTTCAAGAAATATATCAAATTAAGGAAAAGGTGGGGCTTTCCCAGCCTCGAAGAACCATATCTCTAAACAGGAGGTTTTGGTGGAGGAGGAACCGCAGGCGGCGCTGGTGGTCTGGGGATCTCCATGGGTGGCTTTGAAACTGGTGCTCTTTGTGGTAACTGTTTTTGGACCGGTGCCTGTGCAACCTGTTGTCTCGGAGGTTGTGGTCTCATCTGCTGCTGTGGATGAGATCGTGCTGGGATCTGGCCCGGTGGTGGTATCGGATGAACAGGATGATGAGCATAGTGGTGATGTCGCCTCCTGGAAATTACCGCTGCAAGGAGTACCACAAGGAGTATGATCAGGACAAGTGCCCCTCCACCGATAATAATGATCAATGTGAGGTCGACGGAGCTCTGGACCTCTATCGAGGTGATCTGTTCCTCACTCTCATGTCCGACAGCATCCCTTGCTTTCATCTTCACCTTGAAGGTTCCACCAGATGAGTATTTGTGAGTTATCTGTGGATTCACTCCCCACCCGGAATCGGTTCCGTCCCCGAAGTCTATGAAGTAGGCTTCCACCCCTATCCCATCTGTCGTATCTGTCATGTCGAATGTGACCTCTTCTCCATTGCTTGCACTTAATGGGTAGGTTGCAATGATCTCCGGTGCCTTTGTGTCAATAGGCAGAGTAAGGGTTTTTTCGTTCTCTTTGTTCCCGGCCTTGTCAAGAGAGTAATAGAAGAGGTTGAAGATCCCCTCCTCTTCGGGCGGGAAGAGTGCTCCATTGTACTTCTCGAAACCGGAGTATCCGTCCCAGCTGTAGTAGATGGTGATGCCCTCTGTGGTTGAAAGTGTGATCTGTGGAAGATCAGTATACCATCCTTCATCGTTGGTTGACAGGTCCAGATAATCGTTGGTGGTTTCGGGATCGGTATCAACCTTGAAATCAAGCTCCTGCAATATCCCGCGGTTCCCTGCTTCATCTTCAGCATAACAATAGAGGGTCGATTCACCTTCAGGAATATCGATCGAAGAAGAGTATTCCCTGGCCTCATCACCCTTGAAGAAATAGAAGATACGGTAGGGATTGTTCTCGAAGATCACATCCAGTGAAACAGTTGGTTCGGTGATATACCAGCCCGCACTTCCATCCGGCGACCTTGGTTCCACCTTTATCTCCAGCTGAGGTGCCATTATATCGTAAGCGACCTGAAATGCCCTGATCTCCTCTTCATTTCCGTGGTCATCCTCCGAGAAGTAGTAGAGTGTGT
>JAUVBH010000290.1 GCA_030591285.1 Thermoplasmatota archaeon | reverse complement strand
GAATGTCGGATGTTCATTGTCCACGCCGGTATCCATGACAGCGATGACAACACCCTTACCTGTCATTCCAAGATCTCTTGCTGTTCTTGGGCTGTATTCACCGGATGGATTTGCTTTGACAGCTTTTGTGGAAACATCCATCATCGGAACAACAGTGGATTGAACCTCGATCACTTCAACCCCATCAACTTCTACCGATCGTTCCATTTGAGGGATACTATCGAAATGGACCGAGATCACCGGTATGATATCGTAAACCCTTCTTATGTTGGCACCAGTTCCTTCAATGTCTGCTATAGAAGAATCGGCTTCTTCATGGGAGGAAAAGTGTATGAAGGTCCATACAGGATAGTTCACATCTCCACTGTCGATCCTGTCATCCAGACCATTTCTGTCACCATCGAAAGAATAGCTGAAGCTCAATAATTGTTCAGTATCCACAACATCTCCCGCTACCATACCGGTGGCTAACAGGAAAAGGGTTACAGCCATTGACATTGTGAACTTCTTGAGGTCCATCACGACACTCTCCTTCTGAATGGGATCACTGGGATCGATCTACGATTTATCATGAAAGGTACTCAGGTTCTACAACCATTGACCTTAGCTTCAAAACCTTTTTGGGGCTCAGACCAATATATGTATCTCCGAAGATGCCCCCCTCAACCTCAACCGGGTAGATTATCACCTGGGAGCCAGCTGACTCATCCTCGACTTTCTTTGGCTGGGGTTTTGGTGGATCTTCCTTTTTCTCTGGGGTCTTTGCGGTTATGGGTTTGAATTTTGATGGTGGCGGTCCAGCTGATGCTTTTGGTCCGGGACCTTTTACACCCTGAGGACCGGGACGCGGAGGTTGAGGAGCACTGGGTTTCGGTTTCGATAGCAGGTTGACCACAATTATCACTGCGAAAACGATGAAAAGGACCCCTGCCCCAACGAGTCTCAAGAACGGTGATATCTTTGGATCGAGCTCATCGGCAAGCTGTGAAACGAACTTCGGACCCAATATCATCAAACCCAGGTATGCTGCATAGAGGATCGCCAGAAAGATAGGTATGGCAGGCGAGCTCCCCTTCATCTGTGTTGGGGGACCCTGAGGCGATACATTCCTCTGGACCGGAGTGAACTTGCCTGGTGCAACCATGTCAAATCAGGTTAATGGCCCATATGTTTAAAATGTTTGCCATTTCGACCGTCTGGGGTTCTCAAAGTGAAGCTTTTCATAAGCATTATAAGGAAGCTCTGGTTTGATGAAGCAATGTCCGATGCCATTACTGCGGGATCGATCTTTTCGGACCTCGTCATAGTAGTTGTTACCTTGCTTCCTGCCATGACTGCCAATACTTTCGCACCTTTCCTTGGCGGTGGAAAACCCGTTGATTTCGGACTGAAACGGAAGGATGGAAGAAGATATTTAGGTGATGGGAAGACCTGGAGAGGTTTCTTCGGTGGAGTTGCATGCGCAGCCTTGCTGGGCATGATATTGATGACAGTTCTCCATTTTACCGGACTTTCAGATGTCAATGATTCACTTTGGGGCCCTTATCCGTGGAACATGGTGATCCTGCTCATTCTCCCGGTGGGTTCCCTTTTCGGTGATATGCTGGGAAGTTTCATAAAAAGGGCGGTGAAAAGACCCAGAGGAAAGAAAACTCCCATCCTGGACCAGTGGGATTACATTATCGGGACCATGATCCTGATCTCACCCTTCTTTTACTGGTGGAGTGAGGCCTTTATCGCAGATCACCGATGGATAGCTTCTTTGATATTCCTTGGAATTGCCATCCTCGCTCATACCGTAGCTAACTGGATAGGTTACTGGATCGGTGTGAAGAAAGAACCCTGGTAGATCTTGTTTTTAGGGCATTTTTCTTATTAGATAGTGATAAATATAACAATATCGATATTAAAACAGGGATGGCATGCCACGCTGGGATGTACACATCAGCTTCGGTCTGATGGCGTTCATTGTCGTATTATCGGCCCTTGTTCTTGGGGCACGGGGAGGGGAAACCATCGATGATCTCCTCTCTTCGGTCTATCTTTTCAGCTCGATACTTGTGCTTGGTGGAGGAGCCCTTGTCATCGGTTCAGTTCTTCCGGACATCGATGGAAAAGGGAATATCAAATGGATCATAGGACCGGTGTTCGGAGGAATGCTTCTGCTTCCACTATTGATCGGGACTTTAAGAACAACCGGACCTGAAGCAGCTAAGGAGCTGATAGTGGGAGTTGGATCTCTGCTTTTCCTTGCAGGTACCATTGGAGGGTATCTTTTCCTTCTTGTCCCCAAGAAACACCGTGGGATATGGCATTCCAACAGATCTGGACTTGTTTTTGGAATCGCCTGGGGCATATACGTTTTCTACACATCCTCACTTGCAATGGACCAATCTATCGTTATTGGATCCATGGGTTCATTGGGATATGGATGGCATCTTGCCCTGGATGGAAGATTGATCTAACCTTCATCCTCAATGGCTACAACCTGTTCGTAGGGTAATTCATAGACCTGATATTGATCCTGGGGGGCGATGAAGGATTCCTGATAGTACAGAGCGGGTTTGATACCGGGATTCCTTGTCAAGAATATCAATCCAAGCAGGAAGGCCATTACAATGATCACTATCCCCACAACGACCATTGAGACTATCAAGATCTCATTCTGCCTTGGGTCCTCATAGACGGACCTTAATACCTCGATCTGGCCCTGGGTCAGGTAAAGTTCGTTTCCAGAAGTGCAGGAGACCTT
>JAUVBH010000199.1 GCA_030591285.1 Thermoplasmatota archaeon | reverse complement strand
CAGTGGGGTGACGAAGGCAAAGGAAAGATCACCGATATATTGGCTCAGGACGTCGACGCAGTGGTCAGATATCAAGGTGGGAACAACGCTGGGCACACTATCGTAGTGGACGATCGAACCTTCAAATTGCATATTGTCCCCTCGGGTGTGATCCGGGGAGATATGATGGCCGTCATCGGTGACGGCTGTGTGGTGGACCCGTGGGTTTTGAAGAAGGAGCTGAAATATTTACAGGATGCAGATATCTTCACCGGAAATGTCGTTGTTTCAGACCGAGCTCACCTGATAATGCCTTACCATCGTGAACTTGATGGACTTCAGGAAAGCTCCAAGGAAGAAGGAAAGAAGGTTGGAACCACCAAAAGAGGGATCGGCCCCTGCTATCAGGATAAAGCCGCCAGGGTCGGTATCAGAGTTGGAGACCTTAGATATCCGGACCTGTTGAAGGAAAAGGTTACAAGTTCTGTCAGATATGCAAATCTTTCTGCAAAGGGATTGGGGGTTGACCTCGACCTTGATGATAAGGAGATCTATGACCAGATCAGTGAAGTAGCACCATTGATCCTGGATCATGCCAGAGATGCTCCATTGCTTCTTTCTGGGCTTGTTGAACAAGGCAAAGATATTCTTCTTGAAGGTGCCCAGGGAACCTTCCTCGATATAGACCGGGGGACATATCCATTCGTAACATCTTCTTCCTGCACAGCGGGTTATGCATCGGGAGGCTCAGGCATCGGACCTCTTGACATCGATAAAGTGGTTGGAGTTGTAAAGGCATATACAACCAGAGTTGGAGAAGGTCCCTTCCCCACTGAGCTCAAGAATAACATCGGCCAGATGATCCAGGATAGGGGGCACGAATTCGGTACGACAACGGAAAGACCCAGAAGGTGTGGATGGCTTGATCTTGTAATGGTGAGATCCGCAGTGGCCTGGAACTCCATATCGGACCTTGCTTTGACCAAGGTGGATGTACTTTCAGGTCTTGATCCGTTGATGGTTTGCACGGAGTACAGGATACCCACAGAAGATGCTGAGGCACACGGTCTCGGAACAACCATGAGGTACTTCCCGTCACATCTGGAATTGCTCGCCAAAGCTACACCTGTATACCTCAAGATTCAGGGTTGGAAAGATATGACAGAAGATGACTGGGCGCTTGTCAAAGGAGAGGGTAATGTTCCCAGAAGGATAATGGAATACATCAGATTGATCGAGAGGGAGGTCAATGCAAGCGTTTCGATCCTGTCATATGGGAAAGGACGTGAAGAGACCATGGACCTTTCTGGAGATCTCATATGAACGGGCAGGACCGATCAACAACACTTCATACAAAACTTATCACTACTCTCTGGGATAGAGGAGATATTCGCTCCGAACATATCAAGAGCGCCATGCTCGGAGTGAAGAGAGAATTTTTCATACCTAAGTTGCTGAAATTGGAATCCTATATTGACCGGCCACTTCCTATTGGCAATGGACAGACCATATCCGCGCCACACATGGTTGCGATAATGGCAGAAGAAATGGATGCATCTCCTGGTCAGAAGGTACTCGAGATCGGTAGTGGTTCAGGGTATCACGCTGCTGTGGTCTCCAGATCTATCCTCCCTGGCGGCCATCTTTTTTCCATCGAACGGATAGGTGCTCTTGTGAAGTTCGCAAGACGCAATCTTGACGCGGCCGGGATCGAGAATGTGACAGTGATCGAGGGAGATGGATCCCTTGGTCTGACCTCGGAGGCTCCCTTTGACCGGATCTACTACACCTGTGCTGGACCGGATGTACCGAAAATAGTCATGGACCAGCTGTGTGATGGTGGAAAACTCTTAGCCGTGATCGGCCCAAAATACGGAACGCAACGTTTAATAAGATTCACAAAAAGCGGTGGAGAGGTGGAAGAAGAACCCTTGAGTTACTGCGTTTTCGTACCATTGATCGGAGAATTGGGGTATTAGTCCGTCACAGTAAATGTTTCACCATGCCCGGGGATGAACCGGTCTGCGATCCGAAGAAGGGTCCTTCGACTTGTCAGAAGTCTGTCCCTATCAACCGCGAAGGGATCCTCCAGAAACAGTAGAGATGAATAATCCGTTCTCTGTTCTTTGTCATCTTCCCACCAGAAGAGGTCGCCACAGATGGCTGTTTTTCCATTTGAGGTAGGTACGATCAGTGAAGCATGGTCCTGCGAATGACCTGGAGTTGATATGATCTCGATCTTTGTCCCTGGAATTGTCCTGTTATGTGGGGACATTTTCGTTCCCTCGTAGATCCAGTGGGAATCTATGATGATCGCATCTGGAAAGAGTTTCGTGTTTAGGGTGTGATCCAGATGTGTATGTGTCAAGAATATCGTGTCGATCTCTTCAGGCCAGATAGATCGAACCTCCAGGATGTCAAGAAGATTCGGATGGTTCCCCGGATCGACGAGGATTCTCCTTTTTTCATCTGTGATAAGGATGGTATTTGGTACAGCGATCCAGCCATCACCAACTCTTTTTACAGAACCTTTGGTTAGAACTTTCACATCCGGCATCTGACCTTGATCGGGTATCGGGAATAATAACATTACCCCACCATCAAATGGAACGGCTCGAGATCTATCTGGATGGATTTACTTCAAAGGAACCCCGGACCATCTCAACGTCGAGCAAGGTCCTGATCGGATAGCCGAGTTTCTTTTCCATCTCCTCTTTTTCATTGCCCATCTTATTGAAGAGAATGACTGCCCCAATGATGGTCCATCCCATTTTCTTCATCCCCTGGGTGATGGAAACCAACGTGCCTCCTGTGGAGAGGACATCATCGACAATAACGATCCTTTTAGGTTCTGTTGGAAGATTCAAGTGTATACTTGAGGTCGAATATCCGGTGGTCTGTTCGACCGTTACCTCGCCTTCTATCCCGTATTCTCTTTTCCTGGCAATGGAGAATGGTTTTCCGATCTTCGTTGATAGGTTCGTTGTTAACGGGATCCCCATGGCCTCAGCTGTTAGGAACATATCATATTCGCCAGGGTCAGGGAGGATCTTCAAAATGCATTCTGATGCCGCTTCGATAAGATCCGGTTCGATCAAAGGGATCCCATCTGATAATGGATGGATGAAATAGAGGTATTCTCCTTTCTTGACCGTCTGGACATTGTCAAATGATCCAATGAGCTTTTCCATTGATGTGATCATTCCTCCACCTCTTTCTCAATATGGAGATCTGGAACCGACAATTCACCCAGGGCTTTCCGGACATAGATCCAGTTGCTCTTCGCATCGGCAAGAATGTCCTTGAAATCCAATTCCTCATCCACTACTCCATTTGCATAGTTATCAATGGTTATCAGACCAGCAATGGGGATCTCGAGTTCTGAACAAAGTGCAGCTTCCGAGGCCAGGTTCATACCCACATAATCACCCCAGGAGGCCATCATCCTGATCTCTGCTTTTGTTTCAAGTCTGGGACCGGCTGTCTGGATATAAACTCCCCCTTCCATGAATTCCATTCTGGTATCTGTCAATGCTTCACTCAAAGCGTCTCTCAGCAGAAGGTTCAGTTGTGGGGTCGCATGATGAATAACGTCATCATGGAATGTGACGATCTTTGAGAGATCAATATAGTCTTCAGGGACTCCCATCATTGGAACAGGTATTTTATTCTTCAATGCACCAGTGGAACATATTGAAATTATTGCTTCAACACCTTCTTGCTTCAAAGCCCAGATGTTAGCTTTATGATTAACCATATGAGGAGGAATTCGAGGTGGAAGACCGTGGCGGGCTATGATCCTATAACTATTCTCTTCCGTTTCCAGGGAATACATAGCCGATGACGGTTCCCCATGAGGAGTGTTCGATCCGCTCGAGGTCTCCAGACCAGTAGGTTGTATTGAACCTATGAGGATGCCTATCAACATTGCATTGGGATGTTATCTCAAGAAGAAATCATTTTCCCTATGTTTGATCAAAAACAGCCACCCCTTCTTCGGAGGGGAAGAATCTGGCCGATTTCCTATCTCGTTGGTAGGAGACAACTCCGCCTCTGATCAGGTTCTTCACGTGATAGTTCACAACCTGTCTCGAGACTCCGATCAACCTACCGATCTCCTCCATGGTAACACCTGGGTGCTCGAGTATGATGTTGAAGATCTCCTCCTGCTTGGAGACATTCTTCTTCAACTTGGATATGTTCACATTGGATGGGTAGTATCTCTTGTAGATCCCATCATACATTGATTTGAT
>JAUVBH010000154.1 GCA_030591285.1 Thermoplasmatota archaeon | reverse complement strand
GGTTCTCAACACCTACCGATCGATCTGTTCCAAGTGCGTTTCCAGTCAGCTGGTTGAACCTTACTGAATCTCTCCCTGTGCTATCGTCATAGATGTGTGTTGGGGATAGATCCCAACCATCATCACCAGCACCCCACCCCCAGGTGTTCGCGGTTTCACTGATGGTCCCCTGGAAGTCCACAACACCTGTTGCATTTGCTCCAGGCATATTGTAAGGTGTGAATGATACATCAATATCGATGATCCTGATCTCTCCATTATCCGGTGATGAATAGACAAACACATCCCTTCCTGTCCCATATAGGTCCAAAGAGGATGTGCGAGTATTGTTAGTTACGCTGTTGGGTGGAAGTTCGATCTCATATCCGAATTCCGGAATTACGCCACCAGAGAACATCTCGAACCTCGGTACGTCGATGTCTCCCCTGGTTGATAGGACGATCAGATCATCAAGGGAATCACCGGTCATATCTCCAACTTCAAGGTGCGATCCGAAGAAGTGAGTATTGTTGCCCATGATCTCCAGTGCAGCAGAGCTGGTGTCCATCACGGTCCCAGATGCCGCAACATTGATGTCTGTGGATTCGTAGATGATGATCTTCCCGGTTCCATTTTCAGCTCCGGGACATCCGACCACAAGATCATCCCAATTGTCCCCGGAATAATCCCAGGCTTGAACATCCTGGCCGAAGAGGAAATTCTCTTCACCAACCAAGATCAGATCAGCGTTGAATGGTTCAAGGGCTGGAAATCCGTCCTCGCTCCCCCAGAATAGATAGACGGTTCCTGTATCGTTCCCATTAGTTGAATTGGTCGGCATTGTCATGAAGATGTCCTTGTAACCATCCTGATCAAAATCTCCTAGGATCCGGACATCTTTAACCAACGAAGATGGAGAATGAATTGTCTCAATTGAAGATAACGGTTTAAGACCCATATCTGCAGGTAGGATGGTGATTACCTGAAATAGAAGAAGTGAGGTGATCAAAAGGATAGTCGTTGGACTTTCGGATAACCTAACCGGACCTGGTTTCATGAACATCACCCGCTATACGACACCGTGACCTGGGGGGGTCACTTCTTGGAGCTTCGGCCCATTGACTTGGACCGATATATAGATACCTAGGATACAAAGAGCGGATTTTTCTATGTATATTTATGCAAAAAATCCTCAACTACATCCATACCACCCTGGCCTTGAACGAAACCGTTGTATGGCTCCCTTGGGGTGATCTCCCTTGCGATCGGAGTGAGCATCATCTTCTTGACCGTCTCCCGGTCCTGGGTCTGTCCCATGACCCAACCAAGTTTACAATATGCGACCTCGGGCAGCATGTTCTCCAGAGGTACAACACCCCTTGCCATCAGATCTCGCCCTGTATCATAGACGAACATCTGAGTGTATCCATAGAGGGTCTGGACCGACATGAACATACTGATCCCTTCTTCATTTGCCCTCTGGATCGGATCATAAAGGGGTTTGTTGACGTGTCCAAGACCGGTTCCTGCAATAATGATCCCTTTGTATCCCTTATCGATCAAGGATTCCAGAATATCAGGATCCATGTTCGGATAGTAATAGAGGATTGATATCCTCTCTTCGAAGTCGGGATAAATATCCACTTCTGTATCATTCCTTCTTTTCTTGTAATCGTTCTTGTAATAAGTGAAATTCCCATCTTCGACCTTGCCTAGAGGGATGTCGCCAAGGGTCTTGAATGTATTTCGGTAGGATGAGTGCATCTTACGTACCCTGGTTCCTGGATGGATATAGAGGAAATGATCTGATGTTGTTCCGTACATTGTGACAACCGTTTCTGCAATATCAGAATTAGCAGCCGTATCGACGGAACCGATCAATGTCCTTGCCGCATCGGATGATGGCCTGTCGGAGGATCTCTGGCTTCCAACACATACGATGGGGACCGGATTGTTCTGGACCATGAATGACATGGTTGCGGCAGTATAGTGCATCGTATCTGTTCCGTGACCGATCACAATGCCCCGTACTCCCCCTTCTATCTCTTTTCTGATGTTCTCCGCTAGAACCTTCCACTGATGTGGACCCATGTTCTCTGAGAAAACACCAAACAGCTTCCTTGTGGTAATGTTGGCGATATCAGCAAGTTCTGGAACGGCTCCAAATAGCTCTCCAGGTGTAAATGCAGGGATGACAGCCCCGGTCCGATAATCAAGTCTGGAAGCAATGGTGCCGCCCGTCCCAAGAATGGTCACGTTTGGTTTATCCTCATCATATGGAAATTCTTTCTCCGGGATCTTGTAGTGGGCTTTCTTTGAACCTCTCTGCTCGATAGAATGTACATTATCGTGTCTTATGCCGATATTGTATCCGGTGATCATCTTAAGCACAAGATGTGCATCGTCACCAGCTGAACGAGGGAGCAAAATACCTTCAACCTGCCCTTCTGGGGTCTGGACCACTATCCGATCCCAAACAACGATCTTTTCCCTTTTAAGGATCTCAAGGGCCGGACCCCTGTATCCCTGATAGATGTCATCCGTCATGGGAGCACCGGGTCGAGGAAAGGGGCCCCCATTATTAAGTTTTCTTTTTACTTTAGAATATCAGACCCGAGACAAGTAGTACGATAATCAGAGACCCGGTCCCAACAACATCCATGGATGCGGTCAAAATAGGGATCACAGCATTATCTGGGTCCAATCCCAATTTGAATGAGATGGAAGCAATATAGTATGCAACAGTTGAAGTGATGATAGTTATCAGGGTTGCTCCAAAGAGGAGTATTATTGATAACTGAAGGAATGGAGGTAGATCTGATCCTGTCAACCAACCGAGGAATAATCCTCCAGCTCCCAATATCGAGAAAACGACCAATGATATCAACCACAAAGAGATCGATGAAGATACGGCGAGTTTATTTGGTCTGAAGGTTAGCTTATACTCACCCAGGTATGCGGCAGAAGTAACTCTGGATCCCAATATCGAACCCATTGAACCTCCCTGTCCATTTAATGCAGGGATCATTATCAGGAATATCGTCCCCGCCAGCAAACTATCGAAACTGGCGCTCAGTACCAAACCCGAGAAGGTTGAAATAAGGATCGCGAACATGGCGATCGGAAGAGCTTCCTTCAGGATGTCATGTGCATCTCCTTTGATCCTGAATGCAACGATCACAGATAGCAGGATGATCAGGATGAGAGCTGTTCCGGAAAATGATAGAAGGAAGGTTGGAGTTGCCACAACAACCAACCATGCGCAGAGGAATATTATCGGGATGGTAAGAATATCCCCCGCAGAAGCAACAATGGGTGCTGTAACGTTGTCCGGATCCCATCCTTTATTGAAAGATATGAATGTGATCCCGAAGGTTATCATGAACATGAGGGCCCCGGAAAGGATCGCTGCAGATACGGAAATGAACAGAAGTGATTGGAAATCTGCTACCTCGAGACCGAATATTTTTCCAATAAGGATCGCTACCGCAGGGATGAGTACCGATAGGAACAGAAGCTGAACTGATGCAGCAGAAAGCTGGGTTCTGATCTCTTTATTGTTCCTGAACCTGGGCTCTATTGTTCCCAGATGCAGCTTGGAACCCAATCTCGCTCCAAGGGCGCCGAAAATGTTTCCCCGGAGACCTACGGTGGGTGGAAGTATTATCAGAAGTCCTGGAACCTTTTCGAGAAGATATTCGAACTGACCCAGGAAATAACCCGGAAATAGATCGATGAGACCACAAAAGAGGAGGACAAGCAGAGCCTGTCTTAACAGGACATTGTCGGGTCTGATAGAATTTGGGATACGATCAAGAACCTTACCTATCAGAGCTCTGGCTGGAATGGGGTCGACTGACCTGGATGCGGCCATTCCAACAATAGCCAAGGCTCATTTCTCCTGTCGATCTTCGTTCGTGCGGTTCTTCATCGGACATAAGGTATCTACCTCGTCCGGGTGACAAAGTGACCCAGACGACCCTCCAAGATGATGACCTATATATATCTGTTACCTTCCGCACCGTGATCAAGAAAATATCGAAAAATGAGAAGTAGTCAACATGAGGTTGCGATATGTTTTTATAGAAGTCGTTCTCCTAAGAAAGGTTTTTATAGAAGCGCACATTACACATTCTTCCTCAATGTATTGTATTATTAGGAGGTAAGATAAAATGTATTCTGGAGGTCAACCTATTCTGGTCCTGAGAGAGGGAACAGAAAGGAAAAGTGGAAAGGGAGCCCAGTTCAACAATATTGCCGCTGCAAAGGCAATTGCCGACGCAGTAAGGACAACCCTGGGCCCAAAAGGTATGGACAAGATGCTGGTAGATTCCATGGGAGATGTTGTTATCACCAATGATGGTGTGACCATCCTCAAGGAAGTTGATGTGGAACACCCTGCAGCAAAGATGGTCATCGAGGTCGCAAAGACCCAGGATGAACAGTGCGGCGATGGGACCACAACCGCTGTCATTTTTGCTGGAGAACTTCTGAAGCTCGCTGAGAATTTAGTAGAGAAGAACATCCACCCCACCCTCATCACCGAGGGATACAGACTTGCAGCTGAGAAAGCAGTTGAAGTATTGAAAAGGGATGCAATGGATATCAATGATGTCAAGGAATCACTTCTCATGATAGCCAAGACCTCTATGACCGGAAAATCCGCAGGAGATATGAAGGACCTTCTCGCAGACATCGTGGTCAAAGCCGTAGAGTCCATTGTCGAGGAAAGAGATGGTGTCAAGACGGCAGATATCGACAACATCAAGGTCGAGAAGAAACAGGGCGGTTCCATCAACGATACCGAACTTATCGAGGGGATCATTGTGGACAAAGAGAGAGTTCACGAAGGAATGCCCACCTACATTGAAACACCAAAGATCGCGTTGGTTAACGCCGCCTTCGAGGTCAAGAAGACCGAAGTGGATGCAAAGATCCAGATCACCGACCCAAGTCAGTTCCAGGCATTCCTGGAGAACGAG
>JAUVBH010000019.1 GCA_030591285.1 Thermoplasmatota archaeon | reverse complement strand
CCCTGCATCTTCCAATATCCATCAGACCTGAAAGAATTATGGGTTAAGTTGAAATATGACCAAATCTAACCCTGTTCGGAGGGAATGAATATGATCAATGAAAGGATGTTGAAAGCTCTAAATGAACAGGTTACAGAGGAGACATATTCTGCTTATCTTTACCAATCCATGTCTGCTCATTTTGATTTCAAGGGACTGAAGGGTTTCTCCCACTGGATGGACATGCAAACCCAGGAAGAGATGATCCACGCAAGGAAATTCTATGATTACATACTTGAAAGAGGTGGCAGGGTATTACTGGACACTATCCAGGCTCCACCCCATGACTTCGGAACTCCTCTCGAGATCTTCAGCTCGGCACTTGAACATGAGGAATATATCACTGGGAAGATCAATGATCTTGTGGAACTGGCACAGGAGGTAAAGGACCACGCTACCTTCAATTTCCTGCAATGGTTCATAGGTGAGCAGGTAGAAGAAGAGGCAAATGCCGGAGAGATGGTCGACAAGCTAACACTAATTGGTGATCATCCAGGTTCACTGTATCAGATCGATAAAGAACTCTCAGCAAGGGCTGTCCCCACACCTCCAGCTGGAGAGTAGTTGAAAGGAGGAAATATCATGGTTAAGATCGGAGAAAAGATCCCCGAGATCGAAGAAGAGGTCTATCAGGATCTTGAGATCAAGAAGATCAAGCTATCAGATTACAAGGGAAAATGGGTGGTACTGGCATTCTATCCAGCTGATTTCACTTATGTTTGCCCCACTGAACTTGAGGATCTTGCAAATTATTATGATAAGTTCGTGGAAGCCGGGGCTGAAGTTATTTCTGTAAGCACAGATACAGCCTGGGTCCACCTTGCCTGGCACAACGAATCTCCCGCCATCGGGAAGGTCAAGTATCCAATGATGGCCGATCCGACCGGCAGGGTCTGCCGAGAATTCGGGACCATGATCGAAGATGAGGGTCTTTCCCTCAGGGGAACCTTCATAATCGATCCAGATGGGATCTTGAGATCCATGGATATCCATGATAACAGCATAGGCAGGACAGCCAAGGAGATCCTCAGGAAGCTCCAGGCTGCAATATACGTAAGGGAAAATCCTGGCATGGTCTGTCCGGCAAATTGGGAACCTGGAGAGGAAGCTCTTAAGAAATCCCTGGATCTTGTTGGCAAGATCTGAGATTGTGATGTTGATGAAGATCAAGATGGGTGCTTCAGGCACCCATCTTTGATATGTTAGAGTTCTATATGCTATGAGTATATACAGGTATGAGAAGGTGGTGAAAATGGATATTTCGTCGTACAGTTTGGAAGATCTGCTTCTTGCAGCAATTAAGAGTGAGGTCGATGCCAGAGCGATCTATGATCAGCTGGCTGATAAGGTAAATAATGCCTTTCTTTCCGATAAACTTCGGTTCATTGCAGGCGAAGAGAAGAAACACAAGGAATTCCTTGAATCCGTTTACAAAATGAACATGAAGAAAGAACCGATCCTACCTGAGATCTCACCGGTCCCACTTCCACAGATCAATATTGGATCAAGTATGACACCTCCATCAGAGGTGATATTTCAGTCAATGAATGCGGAGGAGGCAGCCTCCGATTTCTATCGCTCCCTTTCAGAGCGTTTTGAAGATGATGAAACAAAGAAAATGCTGATCTATCTATCCGAGATGGAGATCGGTCATTTTAAGCTTCTGGAATTGGAAAAGGTCAAGCTAGATCGAGAGGAAGAATATGAGATACAGTGGGACATGATGCACGTCGGCCCATAGTCCTCATTGCGTTCCCCTTGAATATATAACAACCACTAGTGCCCTTTATTTACCAGCTTTCATTTCACCTTTCGAGGTGTGTGAATATGGCAAGTCTTAAAGGTACTAAGACCGAGCAGAATCTTTTAAAGGCCTTCGCTGGCGAATCACAGGCAAGGAACAGATATACTTACTTTGCAAAGGTGGCCAGAAAGGAAGGATATCAGAGAATTGGCGATATCTTCGCAGAGACAGCAGAGAACGAACAGCAGCATGCTAAAGAGTTCTTCAAACATCTTGAGGGTGGCATGGTAGAGATCACCGCGATGTATCCTGCAGGAGTTATCGGCACAACCCTGGAAAATTTAAAGGCAGCGGCAGCCGGGGAGAATGAGGAATGGACTATCATCTATCCGGAATTTGCAAACATAGCACAAGAAGAAGGCTTTCCTGAGGTCGCTGCAACCTTCAGGATGGTCGCCAAGGTCGAGGTCGAGCACGAGAACAGGTACAATGACCTCATCGAGAAGGTTGAAAATGGCACCTTCTTCAAGAGAGAGACCAAGAAAAGATGGAAGTGCCTGAAATGCGGCTACATCCATGAGGGGAACACCGCTCCTGATGTATGCCCCTGTTGTAAGCACCCACAATCCTACTTTGAACCTCTCTGCTGTTAGATCCAAAGGCTCATCACAGCTATTGGTTCAGATCCAGGATCAAGTCTGGTGCTGTTCCATTTGAGCAGGTTCAAGGACCTGCTCATCATTTTTACCTTGATGAATTTGTATTAGAAAAGAGCGGGCAGGGGGGGGGACATGTTAGGAAGAGATAGAGGTGTTTGAGAAATTGAAGTAATCTCCTGCCCGTATTATTATCATGCTTCTGATTGGTATATAATACCATTGGGGACATTATCATATTGTGCATATGCAAGGGTCATATTCTGTAAAATTGTTCAATATTCCTATAAGAGAAAAAACAGCATTTTACCGGAAATATACGACATAATAGTAGATCATTCGATGATCTCGAATTCCTTCATCACCATCTTTCTCTGCCTATCATCAATAACATCAAGGTCCATGGAGAAGATGATCACGTCATCTTTTGAAGACATTACACGGTCATTCAAGACCTGGATCAGATTCAGTGCCCTGTCAAATTGGAGATTGGTCAGAACATATTCAAAACCCCGTATAAGAGCAACAGACCGATCGTTCTTTGAGAATGCTGACTGGATCATGATCAACATCTTCTGAATATTGATCGGTGAAATGCAGGTGTATCCTTTTACCGGGGTTGATGTGAACCAAACAACAGGAACTTTTTCCTCCCATCCATGTTCTTCAAGAGAATCAGGATGCTTCCTTGTGAATGTGATCCCATGATATCCGCTGTTCAGAAGTTCCTCGAACAATCTGATATCATCCTGCTTCTTATGATCCTCAAGAAGATAGAGACCTCTTTTCTTGATGGACGGGTCCACACTTTCTTTTGGAGGAGGTGATCCAATTTTATCACCCTCTAGATCAACAACCTCGATAGCACTCATAAGGTCCCCGATGTTGAACGGTTTCCTCATTCCCACGATACCTAGTTTCAGAGCTTCCCATACAGCATTATCATCTGCGCTTACGAGAATGATCTTTGTCTGAGGATCCATCTCGATTATCATCCTTGCAGCATCCAGTCCACCCATACCGGGCATCCTGTGGTCCATAATTATCAGATCCGGTCTCTTTTTGAATTGTTTGAATTTTTCGATGGCGTCCTCACCTGTAGAAGCTACCCCACAGACCCGGTGCCCTCTCATGTCAAGAACATCCTTGTAGAGCTCCTGGATCATCTCCTCATCCTCAACAATGAATACATCCATCATATGACCTGCCTGATCGCTTATGCTTTTACAACATATCAAGCTAATTAAGATTTCATTTTCTTTATCATGAAATGAGAATCACTGTCAGGCGGCGATTTTACCATGTTTCACTCTGGTCGTGCAAAAGGTTTTATCGTATGAAGGTTCCATCTAATTGAGAGTGTGATCCTTGAGCAATGGCCCTGTTGTTTCCGTCTCCATGGCAGAATATTTTTCCAGTTTGAAGACCAGGGCGAATGAAGCTGCGGAAATTGCTTCAAGGGCAAGAAAAAAAGGATTAGATCCCACCGAAGAGGTCGAGATCCCCTTTGCCGATGATCTGGCAGGACGGGTTGAAAATCTTGTGGGACCGGTTGGCATCGCAGAGAGGATAAGGGAACTGGCACCATCAATGAGCAGGGAAAGACTTCTTCTTCATATCGCAAAAGAGGTAGCTCAGGAGCTGATGGATTCAGGTGAAGATAAACAAAAAGCCCTTGACCAGGCCACGAGGACCGGACTCGCGATATTGACAGAAGGTGTTCTGGTAGCACCACTGGAAGGTATCGCAGATGTGAAAATTGGTACAAATAGTGACGGTTCCTCCTATGCTGATCTCTTCTTTGCGGGACCGATCAGAGCTGCCGGAGGGACTGCCCAGGCCGTATCTGTACTGATAGCTGACCATGTAAGAAAACAACTGGGGATCGGTAAATTCAAGGTTACCGACCAGGAAGTGGCCAGATATATCGAAGAGTTCCAGCTTTACAGGAACCTGCAATACAGACCCACAAATGACGAGATAGAAAATGTTGTAAGAGGATGTCCTGTTTGTATCAATGGAGAAGGGACAGAAAAGGTCGAGGTACAGGGAAACAGGGATCTACCAAGGGTGGGAACGAACCAGGTGAGATCCGGGATATGCCTTGTTATTGCAGAAGGGGTCCTTCTCAAAGCGAAGAAGATACTCAAGATCACAAAGACACTGGAGATCAAGGGATGGGAATTCCTTGAGAGGTTGAAAACCAAGAAGAAAGTTTCAAAGGTGGATGTTCCCGAAGAAGGGGCGGTCTGCAAAGAGGACGAACTGCTTGAGAAGCTCATTTCCATGAAGGATATGGAAGATGGAGTTGATGAGTACCTCACGGATACAGATGATGAGGGTAACTATATGGGTTTCACCTTCGAGGATGGTGATTCCTCGGAAGAGACCGTGAAGCTCACCGACGATGGACTCGTTCCAACTGCTGAGGCTACAGTGAAATATATCAAGGACCTCATCGCAGGAAGACCTGTCTTTTCTCATCCATCAAGACCTGGTGGATTCAGATTACGATATGGCAGAGGACGCACCTGCGGACTTGCTTCAATCGGTATCAATCCATTCACTCTATTCATCACGGATGAATTCATGGCCACCGGGACCCAGATAAAGATCGAGAGGCCAGGTAAGGCGGGGGCAGTTACACCGGTCGATTCAATTGAAGGGCCTACAGTACTTCTGAACAATGGAGATCTTGTCAGGGTGGATACAAAGGAGAAGATGGATTCGGTAAAGGGTAGGATCAAGTCCATTACGGATATTGGCGAGTTACTGATACCTTTCGGCGAATTTGCAGAGAACAATCACTCACTTATCCAAGGTTCATACAACGATGATTGGTGGAATTGGGAACTTCAATGCTCCCTCTTCGTGAAGGAGGAGGGGATGAAAGAACATCCCTTTGAAGAATCCTTCCATCTTGATGAAAAGATAGCAGAGATCAGAAGGGAAGTTCTAAAACCTGTTGCCAGATTGAAATGTTCCATTGGTGACAGCCCCGAGGATCTGGAAAAACTGGCTCACCTTCAGAAAGAGAAAGAGGAGGAAGCCGAAAAAGAGACAAATAAATACCTTATACAAGCAGCTGGCCGAGCCAGTGTGATGGAAGCAGGTATTTCCAAAATGGATATCAAGGATCTCATCCCGAATACCGGTAGGAGAGCTTTTGAGATCAGCAAGGAGTTCAATATTCCCCTCCATCCCAAATGGACACTGATGTGGCATGACATCGATATCTCGGAACTCAGTAAATTCAGAACATATGTCATGGAGAACGGGTTCTATCATGACGAAAAGGGTTTAATAATATCGAACAACGATGAGATCAAGGATCTTCTTATCCGGTTGAACTGCCCTCATCAACAAACCAAGGAAGGATACCTAATCAAAGAAGATGCATTCACTCTCCTCAGGTGTATTGGGGTCGGAGAGGACATGAGGTCGGTCCAGGTTCCAAAGGGATTCTCGAAGGCCAACAATATCATGAAGGCCATCGGTCTCCTTTCAGGGATCACCATAATGGAAAGGGCCCCGTCCAGAATTGGAGCGAGAATGGGGAGACCGGAAAAAGCGGACCTCAGACAGATGAAACCTCCTGTCCATGGTCTCTTTCCGGTTGGATTCCACGGCGGGCAGCAGAGGCTTGTGAAAAAGACCTTCTCGAATCCTGTGGAGATCAACTCCACTCCACATCTTTGTCCAAATTGTAAAAAAATAACACCATATCTTAACTGCCCGGATTGCAAGGTGAAGAACCTGAAACAGTCCTCCAGGGAGGGTCCCAATGAAGGTATGATGATCAATACCCGGATTGAGGCTGAAAGAGCAGTGAAGATGTTGAAATTTTCATCTGTGGACGCACTTCCAGACATGAAAGGGGTCAAGGGTCTTATCTCCCGGGATAAACTCCCTGAAAGAATGGAAAAAGGTCTGCTCAGGGCAAAACACAATGTGTATGTATTCAGGGATGGAACCATCAGGTATGATATGACCGATATTACCATGACGCATTTTCGACCCAGTGAAGTAGGAGCTTCCGTCGATCGGTTGAAGAAGATCGGTTATACTCATGATATTGATGGCAAAGAACTCTCTTCAACCGATCAGATCCTGGAATTGAAGGTTCAGGATATTGTGGTCAGTGAAGGAGCCGGAGAATATCTTCTCAAGGTCACAAAATTCATTGACGAGGAACTGGAGATGGTCTACCAGCAGGAAAAATATTACAATGCTACCTCCAAGGAAGATCTCATTGGTACTCTGGCAATTGGTCTTGCACCCCATACGTCAGCAGGAGTTCTTTGCAGGATCGTTGGGTTCATAAAAGCTCTTGGATGCATGGGGCACCCCTATTTTCACGCTGCAAAGAGAAGGAACTGTGATGGTGATGAGGATGCTGTTATGCTCCTCATGGATGGTCTTCTTAACTTCTCTCGAAAATTCCTTCCGGAAAGAAGGGGAGGCCAGATGGATGCCCCCTTGGTTCTTTCAATGAGGCTGGATCCATCAGAGGTCGACAAAGAGGCACATAACGTAGATGTGAAATCACGTTACCCTCTTGATTTCTATCTTGCAACCACCAGGAATGAAAAAGTGAACGAGTATTGGATGCACAGAATGGATACTGTCAGGTCTCGACTTGGGACCGAGCAACAGTTCGAAGGTTTCAAATTCTCCCAGGATACAAAGGACTTGAACTTCTCTCCGAGAATTTCCGCCTACAAAACGATCGGAGTAACAGAACAGAAGATCAATAGTCAGCTGGCGCTGGCCGAAAGGATAAGAGCTGTGGATGAAGATGATGTTGCGGAAAGGGTTCTGACAACTCATCTGCTTCCTGATCTCATAGGGAATCTAAGATCCTTTGCCCAGCAGTCCTTCCGATGTACGAAATGTGGGACCAAATATCGAAGGATAACCCTCACTGGAAAATGCACAAAATGGATCTCTACACCAAATCCTCATAAATGCAATAACAAATTGATCCTGACAGTATCCGAGGGATCTGTGAAGAAATATCTTTCCATAGCACAGAGGATCTCGGAGGAGTATGAGGTTTCGAACTACCTGAGACAGAGGATCGAGATCATGTCAAGGTCAATTGAGTCCATGTTCCCTTCAAGGTTCAAGGAAACCACTCTTGAAGCGTTCATGTGATTTCTTTCGGAGTCCGATCAAAAGCATCGAACTCCGTCTTATAAGAAAAGAAAAAAAAGAAAATTTATGATCAAAATTTGATCAAAAGCATCAAGCTTTGTCTTTGAATAAAAATTAAAAAAAAGCTCCGGTTCTCACCGGAGCCATTTGACCTATCTCACACATCGGTCTTAGACATCGTTTATCTCACCGCAAAGTGGACACTCCACCTGTGAAGCTCCATCCGGCATTACGATCTCAGATCCGCAAAGTGCGCAGTTGAGTACCTTTCCACCATCTTCTCCATCTGGTCCCTCCATTGATGGAGGTTCCGGACCACTGGGCTCATCAGATACCAATGACTCATCGGGCATCGGTGCATCGACCGGTGCTGGTACTTCCATATCCTCAAGGTTTGGCTTCTCCATATCCTCTTTCTCAGCAACATCCTCCTGACTTGGTGGAAGGAGATCCTCTGAGGGAGGAGTTTCAAGAGCGAATTCTGAAGCCTCGTTGATGACACCCGGCAATGCCCACTGAATGGCCTCAATTGCCGGTAGATCATTCGTTGGTACTCCTGTCAGGACCTCAAACCTCTTCAGGCTTCTTCTGGTCTTTTTGAGATTGTGCCTGGCAGCGATCCTTTCTTTGTCCGTCCTCTGCTTCATATACCATACAGCGCCAAAGACTATCAGCGCCACCAGTATCAAAGCTACCAGGAGCATGAACAGCCATCCAGGTAGAGAATCGTTGACAGATTTCGTTACAACATTTGGGTCCCTTGGAGCTGGATCCAGTAGATCACTGACACCATCTCCATCGGTATCGGGGTTCTTTGGGTCAGTCTCGTTCCCATTCAGGAGTCCATCCATATTGGTATCTTCCTGGATATCAAGAAGTCCATCGCCATCATCATCTGTATCGATAATATCGGGTATTCCATCCTGATCAGTATCAACAGAGGTGATATCAGGAACGACCGTCATGGATACTGTGATAGAAACATTTGCGATCCCATCGTCCACGTGCAGTGTTATCAAATGATTGTTCTCTGATAGCTTCTTCTTGAAAACTGGGTCTGTTCCAAGATAACCATCCTTATCAGAATACCAGAGGAAGCTGAGCTCATCGATATCTGCATCAATGGATCTGGACCCATCAAAGGTCAATGGTTTGCTACTGAGATATTTGGTGAACTCCAGTGGACTTGAGATTATCGGAACCGGTTCATGGTTTATCTTCTCCGGTAAAACCTCAATTGGTATGTCCAGTGAATAGGTGTACCCGTTCCCTGCAAGGTCCTTTGCCCTCCATTTGATGTAGTTCAGTGTATCCCTCTCAAAGTAGATCGGTGGTGTTGCCACTTCAATACTGGAGTAGGAATCGCTCAGGTCAAGTGTTTCCCAGGGTCCGTAATTTGAGACACCATTATGGGAGATCGAGTACTGTATGGTTCTTCCATCAACACCGGATCCCTTCCCATCGGTAAGAGTTATTCCGCACTCAATATAACTTGATCCTACAGGCTCAGATGGAGTTGGGGACTTGTAGGTAAATGGAACGGTATCAACCTTCACCTGGAAAGGATCAGACTCGACATATCCATTTCCTGCAACATCCTTGGATCTCCATTTGACGAAGTTCTCTTCGCCCTCACGGAAGTTGAGGAATATCTTGACGGTTATCTGTTCTCCATCCCTTCTAAGGTTTGTAGGCTCCCAAGATGAGAAGGTAATACCACCATCATACGAGATAGCATATTCAACGGTCCTTCCCTTGACTCCAGAACCATCCCTGTCTCTCACGGTGATCTCATAATTGACGGTATTGTCATTCACCCATGCTCCTGGACCTGGGTTTGGAACTCCAAAGGTCGGAACATCAACATCATAGAAAACAGACGCAGAGGTGGATGGACCATAGTTCTGGGCTGAGTCAACGGACCATACATAGATCGTGTTCCATCCTTCCTTCAGATCATTGAATTCTATCTGCGTTGTTGAGGTGAACCATCCGTCTCCAGTACCGCCACCGTCATAGACATTATACATATAGCCAATGATCTCCGAAGTTGGGTCAGAGGCAGAGATCCAGGTCACAAAGACATTAGGGTCATTATCATACCCGATCAGGGTATCAATGTCCGAATCTGCCTTTATCTCAAGTTCTTCTGGTGGTTCGGGCATGTCGGTATCCACAAGGTAGAAGAAATTGACATACCCCGCCTGGTCATCGGCTTCTCCGACAAGGTCGATTATGGTCAAGTTGATCTCTTCCCTTCCTGCTATGTCCTGAGTCCTGTATGTGAACAGGATATCCATACCCGAAGAGGTAGAGTTCAAGAATACATTTCCAAAGTTATCCATCATTTTAATGGAGAAATAATCGTTTGGTGGTGAAGCAGCGGTTCCCTGATAGGCGACACGTACTCCTGTAACCTCGATCTTCTCACCAGGTTGGACATAGTCACCCTTGCTTAGCAATCCATTTATTCCACCCGTCACGGTGAGGTCTCCGTATAACTCAACATCGGGTTCCACATGGAAAATTGAGGGATATGTTAGTGTGAGTGCAAGATCCTTACCCCCAGCAACCTCCACCAGCATATCCATCGGTTCCTCTGATGGGATATATGGTTTGAAGGTTACGTTGAAGTAGATGTACATACCATCAACTCCATCGAGGATGAAAGCACTGGAAACTATCTCAGCCCAATCAAAAGGATCTCTTTTCTCCTTCATCGCCATTAAACCCCTGTCCCAGGAAAAGATCAATTCTTCCCCATCGACCTCGAGCCCGTGGAGAATGAAGCGAACATCGAATTGTGTGAAATCATCTATGGCCCATGTGTTTGCAACATGACCATAGAAATGATAAACTTCACCAGCTCCGACAATATTTCCATCAGATCCAATAGCGTCAAGGATATCGAAGGAATTCATTCTGATCTCGGACTCTGTCTGATAGTAAATGTATCCCACACCGGATTCAGTTGGTTGACCATCGATCTCACCATACTTGTCCGTAGCAACGAATTCTGTCAAACCGTCACCATCGAAATCCAGGAATGCGAAGTTATGGAAGTCGTAAGCGCCAAAATTGTTGTACTGTTGAGCGCCCTTGATCATCGTATCTGGTGTTTCAAACTTCATATTGTAAACAGGAGATCTCAAGGTGTCTGTGATGTTTGCATAGAACAAATAGTAAACACCAAATCGATCATTCTCATGTCCATTGTGAGAATGGATCATTAGATCATCGCGGCCATCCATGTTGATATCATCGATAGCCTGAATTCCAACTCCCCACCATGAAGAAGGTCCTCTGATATAGAAATCAGCATCCAGGATCGATCGTGGACCGGTTGGGAATAGATTGTCCCCATAGAATATCCAAACGCCACCGGTATAGTCATTGAACCCATACGGGGCGTTGACTATCAGATCATCGATCCCATCACCATCGAAATCACCAGATTCAACATAACCAAGACCAAAGCCCGGGAAAGAGGTGATCATCACATGGGAGTATGTGTCCAGATCAATATCCATTGGTAGGTTGTGCGAGCCATAGACAACATCGATCTGACCGGAATCCTCTCCATTGGACTCCTGGTGTTCAGATCCCATGATTATATCCATGTATTCATCCCCATTGATATCTCCAAGGGTCATATCAGTGGATGCAACATGCCAATGACCGTAGTTCCCAGATTGGGAATTATAGATAATATTGTCGAATTGTCCAAGAGTGACATTGTATTCACTCTGCATGATAATGTCACCTTCCCAGATGAATACCACGCCTCTTCTCCAATTGGATCCAAAATCCACCTGGGATATAATGATGTCGTCATAACCATCATTGTCAATATCTCCAAGTTCACAGTCGTGGCCGAATGCCTGACCAGGTTCGGATCCAATGAACTTAACATCAGCATCAAGAACGGAGATCTCTGGGGCCCATCCACTTGAACCCAGGAAAAGATAAGCCTCCGGGTAAACTGAGGGATTGGCCATCCAGTAACTGTTGGAATCACCGAATGCTGAGACGAGAAGGTCTACAAGACCGTCCCCATCAACATCGCCCATCTCAACATCCATTCCAACAAGGTGACCGAGATAGACACCATCGATCCTGATATCTGCATCATCAGGTGTCATTAACCGATCCCTGGACCCACCATAGTAGACAAACACTCCACCTCTGGAATTGTTGTAAAACGGTGAGGTGATAATGATATCATCCACATTATCTCCATTCAGAT
>JAUVBH010000171.1 GCA_030591285.1 Thermoplasmatota archaeon | reverse complement strand
TTTCAATCAGATATGACCTGAGGGAAAACAAGGTCTTGATGGTGTCTGGATGGTAGAACATGCTCAGATCGATCTGTGGGTCATCCTTTGAGGTGGATAGATCCAGGTCATCAAGACGCTCCTTGACCTCCTGATATGTCGGTGGATGGAACCTGGGCTGGGAAAGAATGGAACTCAGTGGATTGATATCGTTGGAGATAAAATTCCTTCCCTGAAGACCTGCTTCTACAACTGTCGTTCCTCTTCCGCTAAATGGGTCCAGGATAGTGTCAGTGTTCCTGGACAGCAAACCCATGAAGAACCTTGGAAGCTGAGGTTTGAAACATGCTCTGTAGGATACCTCATGGAGAGAAGATGCCTGTCTCTGTTTTGGGGTCCAGAAGCTGTTGATATACACGTTGAATTTGGTCCCCTGGATGTTGAGAATATCAACCTTTGATCGGTCTCCTTTCTCTCCATCTTCTTGGAGTTGGAAATCCGTTAAATGCTTCTCCAAACTCTCTTTCCGGGCTCCCATCATTGACCTATCGGGAAGCTGGTATTAATATGGAATGGAAAGAACACTTGATGGTGCACATTACCAAAACTTGAAATAATCCCTACTTTGGTCCTCGCAAAGTGGGGTAGTTGTATGGAGAAAGCTTTGGAATTATTGGGTGGATTGGACCCTTCTGACAGTATGGATGCGATCATGAAAGCTGTAGAGAACGTCATTGAACTTGTCGAGAAGGACCCAGATGGTAAGATGGTTTCCCAGGCCCTTGATCTGATCTTTGATCAGGAGGAGAAATCAAGGGATTATTATATGCGCCCCTTTGACAGTGATACAATTTACAATTCTTTGGTACAGATATACCTCGATCGGGGAGAGGAGAAGAACGCCGAACATTATCGAAGATGCCTGGATCTCAGGCAGGCTAGAAGATGGACCATAATCGGAGATTCCTATGCATTGCTGGGCCTCAGCTCAATGGCAGTTAAGTATCTCAAAAGAGCGCTATTCTTCGGCCCAACCGAAGACCTTATCGAAGAGGTTCAAAAAGCCCATGATAAGGCTCTCAAAAGACTGGGCAAAGCAGGATCGGAGATCGATGTTCTTCTTGCAAAATTGGAAAAGGACCCTGGCCACGTCAAGAACAGATTGAAAGCAATTTCACACTTGATAGATCTTGACAGGTTGGATGATGGCTTAAAAATGGTCAAGGAAGCGCATAAGGCATCCCCGGATGACTTCGATCTGATCTACAAGGAAGGGGTCATACTGTTCGGTATGGAAGATTTCGTCAGTGCCAAGAAGATCTTCACCAAAGCTTTGAAGATGAACGAAAATTCAACCAACGCCAAAAGAGCTTTCAATTTAACAGAGGAGATGCTGAGAGGGATTAACTGACCAACTGGAAAATATCAACCTTTTACGGTTGCTGTCCTTGCCTGGTAGTTGGCTCTTTTTGAAAGCAGGATCGTTTTCTTGTATTCCCTTAGAGAGAATGCATCCTTGGCATGGTTGTATGTCTTGTAAGCTTGAGTGATATTGCTGCCCTGGTTCTTTCGGGTCAGGATCTCGACATGGGCATTGTTCAGCTCATCGAAGGCCTTGTCCCGGAGCGACTGCTGGTCAAGTTCGGACAACATTATCCTTGCAAGTGTGATCATCTGCCTACCCTTGTCGAACTCATCGTCATCAAAGTGATCCTTGGCTTTGTTGAAGAGCACTCTTGCTTTTGAAACATCCATTCCCTTTTCCATGAGCTCATCAAGTCTGAGCTGGACATCCCTCTGGATCTCCTCCCCCTGCATTGACCTGAACACGAAAAGGAACTGTTTAATGTTAGCAAGGTCCAACTTCTCTACCTGGGATCTTGCTTCTTCTCCCTTTGCCTTGGCAGCCTTGAACTTCTTTTCCGAGAAAAGTTCCCTTGCTTCGTCGAGATGTGATTCTGAAGGTCCGATCTTCTGGGCGATCCCTGAGAAATTGTCCTTCAGGTAATGGATCATTGCATCAACGAATTCAATTGTCTCCAGGGCTGTCTCCCTCATATTCCTTCTAACAATGTCCTTGATGGATTGTCTCACTGAACGAATAAGCTTCTCGGCGTTTTCGACCCTTCCGTCGGTAAGTGTGGCTTCGGCCCTTGAAAGTAGGTTCTCTGCATGTGAAACATTGGATCCCAATGTCTTGAGCCTGATCAACATCTGCCTGACCTGGGAGATCTCTTCCAGCAGGATCTCACCGGTCTCGTTCTTTTTCAGAGCTTCGATGGTTTCGAAGATCTCAGTGGCCAATGCGTTTGCATTTTCGAAATCTCCAGCCCGGAACTTCTCTCCCGCTTCCTTGATCTTACCAGGTATTGAAGGATCCTCAAGGCCTTTCTCCTGGATCTCCCGATAGCTCTTGGATGATTCGGATATTCTCTTCTTGGCCAGGTTCTGTATGTGTGGTTTGGACTTCTTCTCCAGGATCTTTTCCAATTTCGTCAGACTGGTCCTTATCTCATCCACATCGATATTCTGATCCTTGAAGAAACCAGCGATGTCCTTGATCATCTTTGAAACCTTTTTGGACCCTTTCATACCAACGGATTTGAGGTCATCATACCTTCCTTTCTGGAGAGTGAATTTCTCCTTCTCTGAATCCATTTCATGGAGGGTCCTCAATTCACCACCCAGTTCCAGTATGGAACTGAACTTCGAAACTGCCTTGTCATCCCTTCCCTGTGAATGGAGTTCCATCCCCTCGTTGTATATCTTCAGCAGATCATCGATATCCATACCTTTGGAGGCTAGTTCATCCAGATATGTCTGGATCTGAGTGATGTACCCCTCCGCTGTGGCACTCTGGAACGTATTGAGTTTGGATCCGGCACCTATCTTTGCGATCTCTAACCAGGAGACAGCCTCTTCGATCTCACCCTTCTTGATCAGCTCTTCTGCTGATCTCATGAGTTCCTCTTCATCATCAACAGGTATACCCATGTTCCTCAATTTGGTCAAGGACCCTGTTAGTTCTGACAGGACTGCAGTGTAAGTGTGAAGATTGTGGTCCTTCATGATGGAACGCATTGCCTTGTTGGCTGTATCGATCCTTTCCTGTGACGACTCTATGTCCCCAAGCTCGAACTGTTCGATCGCCTGGGACATGATCCCTTGCACCTGTGATACATCCAATCCCTTTGAGTTAGCATCGACGACCTTGGCTCTCAGTTCTGATAGTTCCTTCTGAACTTTCTGGACCATATACGGGCCCTGGTTCCTTTGAAGCATGTCGGTAAGTTTGAGATTGATCTTCTCGCAGGTTTCAAGGTCGCCTCTTCTGAGTGCTTCCTTGAGCTGCTCTATCAATCCTCTCTCATAGGTCGTGTCGACCCCCATCTCATTGAGGTTCTGGAGAAGGATCTCCGAGGTCTGGATCGAGCTCTCGATCAAGCTCTTTTTCATTCCAACCCGCTTTTCGTTCAATCCGACCTTTATTCCCTCTAATACATGCTCGGCCTGGTCGAAGTCACCTTTGGTCATCAACTCTCCAGCCAATCCGAAGAGGTTCTTCTCCTCGGTGACATCGATATTCTCTCCCTCGGTGACCATGAGAAGTGTCTTGACCTCGTCGTAATAGGTCTGGACGATCTCACGTCTCTTATCCTGCTCTTTTCCGTCCATGGAGCCTTCAAGGAACTTGATGACCTTGTTCATCAATTTGTGGGAAACCTCAACATCACCTCTTTCGAATGCGTCTCTGGCCATGTTGACATTATCTCTTGACAGGTCAACCTCACGGTCGAGGCCCACAGCACTCCCCATAATGTTCTCAACAACATCCAGATTGTTATGATATTGTTCCCGATAGAAGCTATCTTTCTGATTGTTGAACTGGTCCTGTGCCTCTTCGATCGTGTTCATTGCTCGGTCATAATCCTCATTCTGGAAGAGATCCTCTGCTTCATTCAGCATACTTTTGATACCGTCAAGCTCCAGTCCATCGTCATAGGCGAAATCCATCTGCTTCTTGACATCGACAATTGCCTCTGGAATGGATAGTGAGATATGGCTCTTGAACATCTCCTCGGATACCTCTCTTGCTTTCTCCAGATTCTGCAGAGTTGAATACAGGTCTCCTTCCGCCATGGTCTGGTTTGCAACATCCATGTAATCCTTGACATCCCCGGTCTCAAGCCCCATGACCTCTAATTTCCCCACTTTCTTCAGAACTTCATCCATGTCCTTGGGGATCCTTTCCCTCATGTAGCTCTCTCTGGAGGTTGATAGTTGATCCCTGATATCCAGTGTCATGGAATAGGCTTTTTCATATTCCTCGTTCATGAAAAGTCGCTCTGCCTCGATCAGCATCGTTTCGGTTTCCAGGGTGCTCACACCCATTTCCGCCATGGAAGAGATGTCCTGTTTCAATTTCTTGATGGACTCCATGGCCCCTTCGGAATAGTACTGGTTCCTCTCTGAACTCACGGATTCTCTGGCTTTTCCCATGATCTCGTTCACTTCATCGAACTTCTCTTCCGAAAATAGATCCTCGACCTCATCGATAAGGGATGTAGCATCGGAAATATCGAGACCGAGTTGGTCGGATTCTCCTATGTATTCCTTCAGACCTTCGATATCATCTCTG
>JAUVBH010000299.1 GCA_030591285.1 Thermoplasmatota archaeon | reverse complement strand
GTGACAGCTATCGACATCGCCGATAGATCTGCTCGAATAACCTGTTCAATAAAGGTTGACAGGACCCCCCCGGAACTGAAATCGTTCGAACACACGATAGAGGACGGGTCCAATATTGTTCGATGGGAAACATTCGATGTGGCGTCGTCAGTTGAAAATGTGATCATCAGGATCAACGGGGAGACAAACACATTTAGCGGACCGGAAGGGAAATGGGACCTGGGAAACTTCAAAGAAGGTACCTACGATGTTAACATGACACTCATAGACACAGCCGGTAATTCGGTTTTTATTACAAACGAGTTAAGAATTGGTGGAAGCAGTGGAAAGGACGAGGGAGAAAAAAGTGGTTCCTCCATCTGGATCATTATTTTTTTGGTCATCATTATCGCTCTATTGATCATCGGATGTGTATTCTATTTCATCAGGTTCCGGAGATCCGATAAACCAATTCCTGAGGAAGAAGGTATGACCTTAGTTGTTGAACCAGGAGTCGAACGGTTGGGTCCTGCAAAACAGATCCCACTTCCCCGGCTGAATGAGACAAAAATACCAACACTTGGCCCTGCCAAACTCAAAATGAAAGAAGAGGATCCTGATAATTTCTTTTCGGAAAAGGATATAACAGATTGAACATCAAGAACATATCTATGAGAAATGGATAAATAGCCCCACAGGATTTGCCTTTTTATGGACACCTCCTGGAAGCATGTAGCTGCTATTTTTCTAATATTTTCAATGCTATCCACAGCGATCATAATTGCTCCAGGATCGACTCAAGCAAATGATATCCCAACCTTGACGGATCCTATCGATGATCCTGAACTTCCACCCTGGGGTTATTACAAAGGCATCCTTCCAAATCCTGAACAGGGAGGGGACCTGACACTTACCTATCAAAATGCATCCGAGTATACCCAATTCGTTCCGGTGTGGGGTCGTCCCTCACCATTTTATAATCTATCCACAGACCTCGAAGGAGGATGGGGAGACATATTTGTTGATCAGCTTATCAGGGACAACGGAATGTTTCCAATTGTCCATATGAGCTTCTTTGGAAAGAACCATACCCTTATCCAGCACCCATCTCTACCTTCATCCACCCTCAATTCACCAGAATGGAGATCAATATACATTCAAAGCGCTAAGGATATCGTCAACGCTAGCCAGCCAAAATATCTCTCACTTGGCAACGAGGTTAACAGATGGTTCGAGGCCCATGGCAACGAAGCTCTGGATGACAATGGATTCCAGCATTTCGTATCACTCTACAATGAAGCTTATGATGAAGTGAAATCAATTTCACCGGACACAATAGTGTTCTGCACCTTCTCAAGAGAGATCGTTTCTGAAAATAGAGAAGCGAACATGTCTGTTCTTGAACTGTTCGACCCTAACAGAATGGATCTTCTGGCGATCACATCATATCCATTCGCAGTGGCTGGGATCAACAGGGTAAGGGACATGGATGATGATTATTACTCCAGTATCTTCGACCATTTTGCAGATAAACCATTCGGATTTTCAGAGGTTGCCTGGACATCTCTTTCATCCTTCGGAGGAGAGAAAGAACAGGCATCTTTCATAAGAAATGTCACATCAAGATTAACTGTTGATCAGGGTATGGATCTCAAACTGATCGGATGGAATTGGCTGCATGACCTGGGACCTGGTGATGAGACCGGTCTAATTGCTATGGACGGAACTGCTAAACTATCCCTAGGAGCCTGGATCAACAATTCCAATCCTGAATTCTTGCGAGATAAGAGAAGTTACGAGGTAATGGAAGATTTTGGAAATTCAACGATCCCGCTGGGATCAATATTCTATGATCCTGATCCATGGGATACTTTGACATTCTCCATCTGGAATGGATCTGAATATTCGAACCAGACCTCCTCCAAGGTTGGGGCCATTGTTCAGGGGAACGACCTGCTCCTCACATCAATGGAGAACGTTACCGGGGTCACCCAATTGAGAGTTCAGGCAGAAGACTGGTCTGGAGCTACCAACTGGACAATAATCCAGGTTAATATCGAAAACATCAATGACGCACCAGCATTGACAAATCCTCTGGACGATCTTGTCTTCTCTGAAGGAGGTTCTCCCTTCTTTGATCTCTCCTATTACATCTATGATTCCGATGATGCTTTCAATACCCTGGAAATTCAGCTATTAGAAGCACCTGGATTGAATGTCTCCGCCAACCTCTCGGCATCCCCATACATGGTCCTATTCGCTGAAGAGGAGGATTTCAATGGAGAGACCTATGTTCTACTGGGAGTGACAGATCCTCACGGAGAGGGCGTTATATTGAATATCACGGTAAGGATCCTTCCCATCAACGATCCACCGATGATCACTTCCCCTGGTGAGATCACAATACCAGAAGATGAGGTCGGATCATATGATCTTTCCAAATGGGTCTCTGACAAGGATAAGGATATTCTGATC
>JAUVBH010000137.1 GCA_030591285.1 Thermoplasmatota archaeon | reverse complement strand
GGAAGAACAAGAGGGTCCTTGATGGTCTCTGCGGATCCGGGGCCCGTGCTGTTAGAATGGGAAAGGAGACCTCACTCCTTGAAAAAGGTCTAAAGATCAATGGAACAGATATCAATCCTTTATCGATAGAGACAGCAAATAAGAACTCCCAGATGAATGGTCTGGATATTGAATTCAATACATTGGACCTTAATGCATATCTTTCAAAGGAGAGGTTCTCCTATATTGATATCGATCCATTCGGTTCCCCTGTTCCATTCATCCAATCAGCTGTTCAAGGAGTTCTCAATGGTGGGGTTTTGGGTATAACGGCTACTGATACAGCTGCTCTGACCGGTTCCATTCCAAGGGTGGCTAAGAGGAGATATGGGATCGAGAACCATTTGACACATGCCTACCAGGAAATTTCTTGCAGATCCTTGTTGGGTTATGTCGCCAGAATAGCTGCAACTTTTGAAAGAGGGATCGAACCCCTTCTGTTTTACACTTCCGACCATTTTGTTAGAGGTTATGTAAGGGTTCAAAAGGGGGCCAAAAAAGCAGATACTTCTCTCACAAATGTTGGGTGGATCTCCATGGTCAGACCGGGTTCACCTGAACAGATAATTGAGCAGATGGGAGAGAATATAAAATTCATTGGAAAACCAATAGGACCGATCTGGACCGGGCCTTTAGAAGATCAAATGATCTGTTCTGGATTATTGGAGAAGCTCGATGATGAAGATCGATGGGGATATCTTTCTAGCTATTCCAGTTTACAAAAAATGTTAAAATTGAACATCTCTGAATCCAAACTTCCAATGCTGGGTTATGATGTGAACATCCTTTCCAGTTTCCTGAAGGTCTCTCCTCCATCAATGGAAACGATATTTGGAATTCTTCAAGAGAATGAACGTGATGTCTCCAGGAGTCGTTTCTCTCCAACAATTTTCAAGACCAATGCGGAGTGGGATGGGGTCAGATCTATATTCCTGAAAAGAGGTGATTAATTGGTCCAGGTGAATGCCAAGTCAATTGATGCAAAGATCCTCAAGGTAATATTGGAGAAATACCCGATAGATATAGATGAAATTGTGAAGATCACAGGATTGCAGAAAAGAGAAGTTGATAGAGCATTGAAAGGGATGGAATCCAGAGGTTGGTTGATGCTTGAAAGACTTCCTGATAAGTTGTTCATCAGAATGAAGAGGTTCGATTTCACATTCCTTGGCAGGGATGAGACCCAGAGAAAAGCTGTGAAGCATAAGGGGAAGGACCGGAAAAAGAAGAAGATCAAGCAGAACCTTCTGAGAGATGAACACGATGATGAGATGATGTATGCTTGACCGAAATCCTTTTCTAACCAATCTGTTTTGCCCAGATTGTAGCTCATATTCATAACATTCGCCGGGATGGCTCAACCTGGTATTCCACAAAACCAAAACGGTTTTGCTTACCTTCTATATTCCCCCTCCCGGCCTCGAAAAGGATACAAGGCCTTCGGGTCAATACGGAAGACGGTTCCCGTACCATCTTTCGCTCGGCTTTGCCGAAAAATGCTAACATTCGCCGGGATGGCTCAACCTGGTACGGCGGCGGTCTCGAAAACCGCTGGGGTAACCCTTGTCGGTTCAAATCCGGCTCCCGGCGCCAATCCTCTCTTTACTCATTATTCTAATATCAAAGATAGGATTTCGGGTGCATAAGGATTTGAACTTGTTGTTGGAAGTTCTGTGTTTCCATATCGCAGAACTTGCAACTGCGCACAATCCTGAAAGGATTGATGCTGCACAAATCCGGCTCCCGGGATCAGTTCAATTACTATTGCTCTATTAAATTAGATGAATCCGCCGTCATCTCTGAGTTCAAGCAGTTTTTCCCTTGTTTTCTCAGCCTCAGATTTTGCCCCAAGGTTTTTGAATATCTGGTATGCCTCATCAAGATAGCTCTTAGCTTCCTCATATCTCTGGGCCCTCAGATAGTTCTCACCGAGGAAGAACTTTCCCCTACCCAATTCATATACTAATCCAAGGTTCTCGAACATTGAGACCGCTCTACCCAAGAGAGTTTCTGACTCGTCGTATTTCTGCTGCAGCGATCTGACCTCTCCGAAATACATGTGGGATATTCCCAATCCTATCCTATCGTCCCTTTCCTTCATTGCATCGACACATGCCTCGAAGATCTCCTCCGCTTCACCAAATTTATTCTTTACACCTTTGATGTAGATCAACGATATGTTTGGCCACCAGTAATCGTGTCTTCCCTTCTCTTTCGCTTTTTCCAGGGACAATTCAAGGGTCTTTTCAGCATCATCCAGATCTCCCAGCTGCATTTGGAGGTTGCCAATGTTCGAATAACCTCTGGAGGCCTCGATCATGTTTCCAATGGTCTCCAGATGTTTGATACCTCTATGATAATAATCAAGGGCTTTTTTGCTGTCCCCTCTGTGATTGAATACATTGCCAATGTTCAGATACAGAGCGCCAATGGTGTTAAGATTATTATCGACCTTGGCATATTGAAGTGATTTTGAGAACATCTCCAGGGCTCTTGGATAATCACCTATCCTCCAGTTTATGTACCCCATGCCCATATATGCCTGGGCAACAACCTCCGAGTAACCCTTATCCTGTGGTGTATTAACAACCTCTTGGAAAAGCGTCATTGCTTTTTCGAAATCTCCTCTATTTTTATGTATCTGGCCCAGATCGGTCTTTGCTTTGGTGATCTCCAAAGGCATTCTAAGGACCGTTGCCAGGTTCAATGATCTTTCGGAGAATTCCAGTGCCCTGTTCCAATCCCCGATCTGAAGGCAGAGGTCAGAGATCTCCAACAAGACATCCATGTGCTGTGATTTGATAGAATCTGACTGTGGTAGTCTTTCAATACAATCCAGGACCATATGAAGATATTCAAGTGCTTTCTGTGGAGATATCTGTTGATAATATGATGAAGCCTTTGTAAGGAAAAATAAGGCTTTTTCAAACTCTTTTCCTTTGTAGTAATGAATGGCAATGTTTCCCCAGACCGTGGGATTATTTGAATATCGATCTTCCAGCACCTTCCCCATCTTCAAATGGAGGAAACGCCTCCGGGAGTGATTCAGCTCTGTATAGATCACTTCCTGGATCACGGGGTTCTCGAATTCATAGCTCTCTTCCTCTTCCATTTCTTTCAGGAATTTGGCTTGAACTAGTTCTTCAAGAGCTTCAAGAATATCCTCTTCATTCATCTCAAGGGCATCTTTGATGATATCAAATGTGATCCTTGGACCCGAAACTGATGCTAGTCTGATGACATTCATCGAATTTCCCTTGAGCCAGTGTATCCTTCTCAATATCACATCTTTTAATGTGGTGGGTAGCGAGATGGTTTCCGGATCGATATTATCAGCCCATTCGGGCTCAGTTGGGTCGATGCTACCTCTCTCCAGAAGTGAGTATATGATCTCCTCAACGAAGAATGGATTCCCATTTGTTCTCTTGTAGATAAGATTGCTGAAGGTCTCCGGTACTCTTTCTATACCAAGGATATTCTGGATGAGCACATTCGTTTCCTTTCTAGCGAACCTTTCCAATTTTATCTGGACGAACAGTTTATCTCGAGATAATCTCTTCAAAGGTTCAGCCAGCGGGTGTGATGTATCTTCACCCCAGAAGAGGTCCTCTGGTCTATATGTCGCAATTATCATGATCTTATGGTCCACGATCTTGTGGGCCAGGAACTGTAATAGTTTTATTGATGGTGGATCTGTCCAATGAAGATCATCCACGAATAGGCAGAGTGGCCCCTCCTCCGAAAGCTCGAAGATGAACTGAGATAGTTTATCGAACTCCAGCAATCCTTCTACAACCATCTCCTCTTCGGGCCCCTCATCTACCATGTCGATCTCCGCTGGAATGAGGGACATGGGAACGAATTCTTCATCTGTTGGAGTCCTAATATTCTGTTTGGATCTGGATATATCAGATTGCGAGGAGAATGGTGAACTTCCCTCATCACCACTGCCTTTTACGATCTGTCTGTACTGTGTGTACATCTCCTTGAAGGGGAGATATATGTCAGTATCTTTGAAATAGAGACATCTTCCAAAAAGAAAAGTGAACTCGCTGAAGTTCGTTAGGGCCTTCATTTGACCAATGAGTCGGGTCTTCCCGATGCCAGCTTCACCCTCGACAAGTACAAGTCTTCCTCTACCATTGCGCACTTCGTCCAGGAGACCACTGAGAAGGGAGAGCTCTTCTTCCCTTCCTATATATTTGGTCTTAGATCTATCATGAGCTGGAAACATCAGTTTTCCTCTGCTATTTTCTTCACTTGGGTATATAGTATTAAACCCTTTTTATATTACTTTGCGTAGAAAAAAATCACGGTTGAGAAAAGTGTGGATAATTTGCAGTTTTTAGAGATTTTCAAATACTTTTACCCTACTCCTAACAACCCTTATAATGGCCGGAATCCTCAATTGAGTTTACCGCTCAGGGGACGTTTGAAAAGGTTCGAGGAAGGGTTATTTTTTAGGGTGATCGCTCTCGGTTCGAGACGTTCGATCGCCTGATAACCACCGGGGGCTCCTTGATGTTTCAGCACCTGATACCAGATCCCTAAGGAGACCTAGCAATGAACATCGACGAGCTCAAGGAACCGAAATTGACCCAGAACGCCCTTACTGTCCTTAACAGGAGATACTTTCGAAAGGACGATGAAGGAAATGTGATAGAGAATCCAAAACAGCTTTTTTACAGAGTGGCAAAGAATATTGCAGAAGCGGATAGGAACTATGGCGCAAAGGATAGTGATATTGATAAACGGATCCTCGAATTCTATGATCTTCTGAGCTCTTTGGAGTTCATGCCAAATTCTCCTACCCTGATGAATGCAGGGAGGGAATTACAGCAACTCTCTGCATGCTTCGTTCTCCCCATTGATGATTCTCTTCCAGATATTTTCGAGACAGTAAAATTCACTGCAATGATACACAAATCTGGAGGGGGGACAGGATTCTCTTTCTCCAGGATCAGACCCAAGAACGACCTTGTGAAATCTACAAAAGGTGTCTCCTCCGGTCCAATTTCCTTCATGCAGGTATTCGACTCCGCAACAGACGTCATAAAGCAGGGAGGAACAAGACGCGGAGCAAATATGGCCATTCTAAGGGTGGATCATCCGGATATCAGGGATTTTATCATCGCTAAGGATGACAATAAGAAGCTCAACAATTTCAACATATCCGTTGCACTAACGGACAAGTTCATGGAAGCTCTCTTCTCTGGTGGGGATTTCGAACTCATAAACCCT
>JAUVBH010000058.1 GCA_030591285.1 Thermoplasmatota archaeon | reverse complement strand
GGAAGAAGAAAAAGGGATCGAGCTGATCGTAAGAAAGAGTCCGATCTCAGGATCCGGGATCGCCAGGGTCCACATATCAATTATTGATCTACCGGAATTTAATGAGGGAAAGGTAGCACTTGTCGAGAAAGAGAAGAATCACCGGGTCCTGAGACTTGTTGCCGATTCAATGATGATGAAGGGAAGGATCTCGATCAGACAAAAGGATATGGAAAAGCTGAAGGTCAAAGAAGGCGACAAAGTCAAGATGCTTCCTGTAAAAGGAGTCGGTGACCATATTTCCAAACGATTCAAGTTCCTGAAAAAGTGAGCTGATATTCAATGAAGGACCTTGTTACCAAATCATCCAAATATCTGGAAATCTCAGATATTCTCCAGTCAACAAAGGAGAGAATGGTTGAGGTAAGGTTCAATATAGATAATTATGACATCAAATCCGGCAGGATCGATGGACGTAGAAACAATCTTGATAAGGTCATTTTGGGGCTCTATCGAAAGGCCAATGTTCTGGTCACGAAGGAAAATGACAAGATATCAGTTGAGGTGACCTGGGGTGGGTTGATCTCTTCAGGTTCCATATCTGCCTTTCAATTCTTCATTGTTGCAATTGCGATCCTTAGGAACATGGAACTCCAGGGTCTTGTCATTGCACTACTCATAGGGGTCCTGGGTATTTTCCTCAACCAGATCGCCTTTTTTGCCTTAAGGGCCAGATTGATCTCGAAGATAAAACGTGATCTGAACGATCTGGAAAAAGCTGCAAAAGCTAACAAGAAAAAGGCAAGAATGGACGGATTTTGATCAAGCAACTTCCATGCCTGACGATGGCTTGGATTTCTTGGCCTTGCCCTTGATATTGATAGGAGGCATGGGCATAGGTGGAGGCAGCTGGACCTCCCTTGATAATAGAACTGCAACAGGCATACAGCTCTTCATAATGGCAGCATGGGTCTCCTGGGCTGCCTTCTCGGGCATATTTCCGGTCTCGGTCCATTTCTCATACAGTTCCTTGGCCCCATCGGAAAATGTGATCCTCCCCTCTATTCCTACACTGCCGAGTCCCGTGTAGGTTGCCATGAATCTGAACTCTACCCTGGCAACATCCTCCTCTGTCAGATATATCTGGGATACATTGGAATTCACATCGATCCTGATGTTCATCTTAGCTCCCATTTCCCCTACCCTGTTTGCTTCCACCTTGCGGAGCTCTGTTCTCTTTACGGTCATGGAACTTACCTCTTGCGGGACCAGGCCCGCGGGGATAATGACCTTCTGTTATTTCTCCTTTGTTCGGTGTTAATGATGTGGTTAAACATCCTCTTTGATGTTGAACTTGAGATCGATCATTGGATCCACGTCATTGGTCACAAACATATAATTGCCCAAAGTTCATTCAACGAACATGGGCCGTCCCATGGCACACCAGAAGAGCGTGGATCTCAACAAGAACTGGAGATATCTTATCCTGGATGGATATATCGATGAACCAGCATCTCTGGGAGTTCCACCATATATCTCCCCACAGATCAGGTCCCTGGCTGGAGGCTTGATCTCAGGTGGTGCAAAGGAGGATGAGATCGGATACATCACTGTCGACCAGTGGAGAGAACTCAGGGGAAACGGAAAAGGCCTGAATATTTTGAAAAAAATAGAAACATCCATCATTGTATCAGGATGTGTGGTCCCTGGGAAATATCTCAGGGGGAATCCGATCTCCAAAAGGGAGATCAAGGAAGCATCCCAAGAGCTCAAAGGATCCTGGACCATCCTCGGAGATCCTTCCTCTGATCCTGTGGAGGGAGTGGATGTCGTCAAGAGCGATCTTGGGGTTCTGGGAGAAAGTGTTTCTTCATCAGGAACCCTATCAGAAAGGGATCGTTCCATTGAAGAGTGGAACACACACCTGCTTGAGGGCGCTTTCATGATATGGATGCATCCAGACCATCCATCTCCTCTGATCGCAGAGATCGAAACCTCCAGGGGGTGCCCGAGGTATATCTCAGGAGGATGTTCTTTTTGCATTGAACCCAAGAAGGGTGCGGTCCAATTCAGAGAACCAAAGGATATCATCAGGGAGGTCCGAGCCCTATCGGACCATGGACTGGAAAATATCAGGATCGGAGGTCAGTCGGACCTGTTGACCTATCTTTCTCCGGAAGTTGGATCCTGTGACGTTCCGGTACCAGATCCTTCAGTAATTGAAGAGATGATGTCTGGAGCATACAATGAACTACACAGTGGAAAGGGTGTAACCCGAGCCTCCCATCACCATCGAAGGGTGGGGATCGATACTGGGATCGTACACACCGACAACGCCAATCCAGCGGTCGCTTATAAACACCCGGAAGAGACAAAGGAAGCACTGATAGCCATCCTGGACAACACGACTCCAGGTACCGTCCTGGCGCTGGGATTGGAATCATCCGATCCGGAGGTCCAGGAGAAAAATAATCTCAATTCAGGTCCTGAAGAGGTCATGACCGCCATAAGGATCATGAATGAGGTGGGTAGCAGGGTCGGGATCAATGGCATGCCACACCTTCTCCCGGGTATCAATTTCCTTGGTGGACTCCCCGGACAGAAACCGGAGAGCTTCGAACATGACCTGGATGTCCTGAGAATGATCATTAAGGAGAACCTTCTTTTGAGGAGGATCAATATCAGAGGAGCATTGTATCCTGGGAAAGATGGTCGATTGACAACTCCTTTCCTGATCGGAAAGATGAGAAAAGCCTTTGCATCGTTCAAAGGGACGGTCAGGTCCGAGATCGATCCATTGATGCTTCAGCGGTTGATCGGAAAAGGAACTATTTTGAAAGGTGTTTTGACCGAAGCCAGATCTGGTCATGTTACCTTTGGTAGGCAGATAGGATCTTATCCGATAATGATCGGAATTGAACATGATATCACTATGAACTCATTCGTTGATGTCGCCATTACAGAGCACTCTAGCAGAAGTGTGACCGGGATATCGACCCCATTTTCCATAAATACAGCTTCGTTCAAAGACCTCCAGGCATTACCAGGAGTTGGAAAAAAGAGAGCTGCATCAATTTTCAACGATATGCCAATAGGCATCGAAAAAGCCAGAGAATACCTCAGGGACAATGAATGGGTCCTGGAACATATTGATTTCTCGACATAGATCTTTCTATGACAGCCTGCACATATGATGGATAAGGTTTTAAGTGGAACATCGGCATTTAGATGATGTAGCCAGAAGGTGTCGCTGATGAAGAAGGCAGTTGGAGTGCTGATCCTAGCAATCATACTTGTAGTTCCTTCCATGCTAGTCATGGTAGAATCCGCTCCGGGACCAAGGAGTGGGGATTACCCACTGAACTACGAAATGCAGGATTATGAACCGAGTTATGCAGAGCAATGGGACCTTGATGTTACCCAGGATAAGAATGGAAGATTTTTTTCGGTCTGGGTCGACAACAGGAACAACCGACAAGAGATCCGTTTCTCGAAATCCATGAACGGAACATCATGGGGTGATGGGGAATTCAACAACAATGACATCATCGTCAGTGATGGCCCAGGCGGGATGGAGGAATTGTCCCACCCATCCATCGCAGTGGATAATATTGGTAGACTCTATTGTATCTGGCTTGATGGAAGGACAGGAGATATGGAGGTCAGGATCTCCACTTCGAACAATTCAGGAGCTACATGGACACCCAGCAGAGTGATCTCAGAAATCCCTGGGTCTGTTATCGGACCCTTCCTGAGATACAGCGAAGAGGTTGGTCTGGCAATAGTATATACCACCGAATGGAACAGGGGTGGATCATCTGCAAACCAAAAAGATATCATGTTCACCAGATCAACGAACGAAGGGGAGACATTCTCAACCCCCAGGATCATCAATGATGAAAATGATTCAGAAAATGACCAACTACATCCCAGAATGGTTGTGGGCCCATCAGGTCAAATGGGAATTGTTTGGCAGGATAGCAGAAGGGGAGGGCTTTCCAACAATGACATATATGTTTCATTCACCGAGAACGGACAGACCTTCTCATCAAATATATTGGCATCCGGACCAAAAGATGGAGTAAGACGTGAAAATCCCGATATGGCCTTTTCCAAGAACAATGATGTGATCGTTGTTTGGCAGCAGATCGGGCTTGATGGCTGGAGGATCAGATATTCCATGGGTTGGATCGGTTCCACTTCATGGAACCAGATGATGTCAGATGATCATCCCGCGATACAGGAGAACCTCACAAGGTTGGACCAGTTCTATCCAAGGGTCGGATATGTTAACGGGGCATTCTTCCTATCATGGACAGAATTGGACCTCAGGGATTTCTTCAGTGTCCGGACCGGATACATCTCCAGGGACGGAGAATTGGTCTCTGGGGACCATATCGTTGATGATACCATCGACTGGGGAATGTTCATCAATGACCCAATATACCATTCCGAAATGTACAGGGAGACCGTGATCTCATTGGGATATGAGAATAGACCTCAGGTTTTCTGGATGGATTATCGCACAGATATCAACCCATCAAATGGGCTAAACGAAGATTCCGACCCCTACACAGCAGCTGCGTTCGAAGCCGAGAATATGCCATTGCTCCCGGAAAGCCCCCAATTAAGCATAGATTCAAGCAGTTGGAGCTGGGTCAAGCTCAAATGGAGCACATCAAATGATGTGGAGTTCAAGGGATATTATCTTACATACGGCCAGGGTCAAGCTGATGATCCTGATGAAAAGATCAATGATGCAACAATCTTGAACCGGCTTCAGGATAACTACACATTCAGTTCATTGAAGCCGGAGACCAACTATCAATTCAAGCTCATGGTCATCGATAGGATGGGGAATGAAGTTCTGGCAAATGTTCTTAATACAAGGACCCAGCCAAATCAACCCCCAATCTTCAACTTCCTTGAACCGGACGGGGATGGGGACACGGCTGATGATGAATTCACATTGACATGGACTTCAAGCGATCTTGAGGATATTGCTGATTACTCCATCTACTATGATGATGATCTTGATCCTTCAGATCAGGTATTCCTATATTCGGGAAATACCCAGAGTCAAGGTGGTGAACAGTATTTCGTATGGAACACTAGTTCATTGGAACCTGGTGGTTATACGATCAATGCTACAATAGATGACGGGATCAATGATCCTGTAACTGTCTATTCCAAAGCAATAATCATCTTCCATCAGGGTCAACCGAAGGACCATATCAGGGTCCTATCTGTCATAGTCGATGGTGGGAAGGATAATGCCTTTGTAGATCCAACATTGACAATTGCCTTTGATGAGGAACTGGCAACATCCACTCTTACAGATGAAAGACTCTTTGTCCTGGATAATAACCAGAGGAAGGTGGATGGGATAATTTCGATATTGAGCTCCAGTTTGATCGAGTGGAGACCAGCGAACCTCCTTCTATTCTCCAAGAGATATACTCTGACCATATCTCCGACGGTTACAGACAAGAAGGGGAATGAACTGGATGGAGAGGGTGTGGGTGAACCAAGCAGTTTCACAATGCTCTTCATTACAAGATCTGATTCAAAGGTCCCAATAGAAAGAGATCATGGTCCACAGGGATCCAATGTCCCTCTATGGCCTGATCTGTATCTGAAGTTCGACATCCCAATGGCAACGGACACCATGGGAAATAATACGATAAAATTAAAGGAAAATGATGGGGGAAATATCCCCCTCACTTTCGAATATACCATTGAGGACCTTACACTTCACATCATCACACTGAGACCCTTGACCGCGATGACAGAATATTCCATGAACCTGTCCGGAGCCATCATCTCATTGAAAGGATCGGCACTGAAAGGTTTCGAATGGTCATTCACTTCCGGCTCTGCAAGAATGGAGGGTGACATCGATTCTGATGGCACCTATGATGATCTCGATTGGTTCCCCTATGATCCCAACGAGAACATGGACACTGATGCTGATGGAAAAGGAGACAACAGGGACGATGATGATGACAATGATGATATGCCCGATGAGTGGGAACTGAAGTATGGTCTGGACCCAAAGGATCCATCTGATGCATTAGGTGACCTTGATGATGACGGATTAAACAACCTTGAGGAATACAGAGTAGGTTCTGACCCCAGAGGGGAATCTGATGAAGTGATCTCTTTCCAGACAGCTGTACTGATCATCGTTGCGATCTCAGTTCTCGTATTGGCCGCCTTGATCTTGTTTGCTGTGATCCAGAGAAAAAGGATGGAAGATGAAAGATTGGAAAGGAGATTCTTCCAGGATGGAGGGTCTGAGGAATAAGGAAAAATGGGCATATATATATACTTGGTATATTACAAACCGTAAAGTTATTCATACGTGACATTAATGTTCTTTAAAGAGGATAACACCCCTTGTCTACTGGAGGACACCTCATGAGATCTCATTTCCTGGCGATAATAGTAGCCGCTCTATTCCTGCTAGTCTTGATACCAAACACTATTCAGGAGGTGGATTCCAAACAGTCTACACCAGATGGTGGGGGATATAAGTACACTGACGCAAGCGATCCAGCTCCAAAGATCGAAGTAGATTACATTGATATTAAATCAGATGCAAACGTGGTAACATATACGGTGGATAATTATGACTATTACGTAGAAGCAAATATGGGATTCAACTTTGTATACTATGGTCAAACTTTCAGCAAGATCAAGATCAGCATATACGGAGCTATGTCCTTTGTTGAAACAGTTGGGACCAGTTTTAGATATCCTTACAATTACAATGGCATTCCAAGTACCGGTGCACCAAAGGGATTAATAGCGGTCAACTGGCGGCAGGATAGAGCATATGGTCCAGACAATCTCTATTCTCTTCAAACCACTATCGATAATGAAAAGGTGTTCATTGTGGATTGGAACACACAAAGTGGTGCTCAATACCAGGCTTTACTCTATGAATCCGGTATGATAGTTTTCCAGTACAAGTCACCATCTAGGTATGTTCCCGGTCAATATTGCCTGATCGGCATTGAAAGCCCGGATTCAACTACAGGAACAGCATATGTCCCGAAATATGCATATACAGCAACACCAAAGTTCACACTACCTTTCGCGGTGGCTTTTACGAAAGAGGACATGTCTGTTGACCGAGTTGAACTTATTGATGGAGATGGAGCTTCACAGAAAAAGATCTATGCAGCATCCAGACCATATACGTTCAGGACCGATATCTCTCATTCCAGGTCAAATTCAGACATTCTGGGTGCGGTGATGACACTTGGTTCAAAATGGGGTCAAGAGAGGATCGAGCTCATTTACTACCACCAGAACAGGACCTTCATGCAGCTAACTGGGCTCGATCATGCCAGGCTCATTCCAGAGGGATCCACAGTTCAAGTAAAAAACACATATGGTCTTGAAATTAATTTCAAGGTGGATTTTAACCTACCCTATCCATCAGAAGAGCGAAGGAACGTATCCGTCAGAGCAACGGGGAAATCAGCGACCCCAGGCACTTTGGAAGTGCTAGACCTGTATTATGTCGAGGACGATCTGGAATGGGACCCAACTGATCTCGTTGTTAGAAGAGGAGCAGGTGATGGAAGCCATATTGCTGATGGTGATTATGTTGCAGGGGGTGAACAGGTCCATTTCTCCGGTTTTAAGATCACATATGAAAGGGCCAATGATGTCCAACCACCTCCAAGTAGGATCCAGGTCAACATAAGCGACAACCATGGTACCAGTAAGATAGTCCTAATTCCTCAGGGTGGATTCCTGACCACCACCTGGAAAGCTCTTGATGAAACAGCAGTGATGACCCTTAAGTTCAAAGTCTATGGAGAGGGGATCACCTCGAAGAACTATATCCCAGACTCTACCGAGTTCGAATTCAAATTCAATGTTGATGGAACCCCGCCCGGTGATCTCAGCAAGCAATATCTGCAGATCTATCAGGATGAATTAGGGGGAAGTATAGAACCCTATGATGAGTCCGAGGACACCCATTATGACAATGATGATAACATCTACGTTGAATGGGGAACCATCACCGATGGGGAATCCGGGATCGGAGGCTACCATGTTGAGGTTAGCAAAGAGGGCTATTATTTTAAGAAGGTGATTCCCGCCCCTCGATCACAACCAGCCAAGATGAGCACTCACCTCGGGGAGAGAGTTAAGGAATCACTACCAGAGGGAAAGCTGAACCTTTCTGTGAGGGCGGTTGATATAGTCGGCAATGT
>JAUVBH010000107.1 GCA_030591285.1 Thermoplasmatota archaeon | reverse complement strand
TGGAATTTACGGTGAAGGATAGACCTGAGCTCACTTTCCAATCAACTGTTCCAATAGGAGATATTTTTACTTCCGAGGGGGAATGGGTGAACATCACCGCCGGTTTCTATCGGAACAATGAACCGATCCCTCCGGGATATTGGACCTTTGAGGGAGAGAATTTCACTAGCGGTGAACACTTCAATCATTCCGTTCCATTTATTGGGGATCTTTCATACAGGGAAGAGCCATATATCATCGAATTTCATGGAAACAGATCATTCTTTTTTGCAGATGAGAACAGCTCCGCAATATGGGAGTTGTATGTCGAGGATGTGAACATAGGACCTGAGCTGGTCTTGTTCGAACCTATTAATTCGACAATACAGATCAGCGAGGGGGAATCAATACTCTTCAGAGCTGAGTTCAGTGATCCGGAAGGTGGAACACCTTACCATTATTGGGTTACTCCATTGGTGAGATTGGAGAATTCCACTCAATGGACCTTTTTCTCCCATTTCGTTGGATCTAACTCCTCTGAAAATTCACCATTTGTTGTTGAGGTCCACGCCTTCGATCCTGTTGACCCATCTTTGACTATCAATAGAACATGGACCATTGAGGTGATCGATGTGGATAGGCCGGTTTTTGTCAATGTCACACCGGAATCAGGGGATATAGAGGTGGATCATGATGAAGAGCTGCTCTTTGAGATCTCTATAGATGATCCGGATATGGAACAAATCGAGATCACTTGGTATCTTGAAAAAGTATCAACTGGGAACAATTTGACCTTCGATCTATCATTTGATGATATGAACATCACCCATGATCTCTATCTTGATCTTGAGGTAAACATTTCCGTTGGAACTTCATGGTTCTTCTACAACTGGACAATTCATGTTTTACCTCCAGATGAACCCGTAGAACCCGATCCGGTTCCTCCAGTTGAAGTGGTCATATTATCTCCGGGGACCGAAGATGAATTCTTGACGACCGACACGATCATATTCAGAGCTACAGACAATGACACACGTTCCCTGACCTACAGGTGGTTGATCAATGGTTCTTTCCACGAGGGTGAAGAAGTATCCATTACAGACCTTGCTCCCGGTCAATATACTGCGATCCTGAATGTTTCAACCGAAGGACCACCACAAGGATGGTTAGAGGTCAGTGTCAGTTTTTCGGTGGTCCTTCCTGAAGTTCCACAGGTCCAGGAAAAGGAGAAGGATGACTCATTTCCATGGTGGTTGGTAATTATTTTCGTGATCGTGATAGCGGTTGTCATCGCAATTTTCCTGATCGTATTAATAAGGGACCGGAAAAAATGGGAAGAAGAATAGACGAATGTCATTCCTCATCCAGATTCCCATGTCTCCTTTGGCTGCCGATGTATATGGCGGCAGCAGTGATCGCTGCAAGTGATATCAGAACAAGGGAAGCCCATAGAAGACAGGACCATGGGGACATAATGCCGTTCTTATTTTTTGACAGCACCAGCTTGTCAATGACATAGGTTTCACCGGGTTCGATATCTATCGGGACCTCAACCTTCTTGAATCCATCAGCTTCAACTACCAGGATCCTTGATCCCGATTCCAGTTCCATGGTGAAGAATCCATCCTCTCTGGATCTGGTTTCATTTCCATCGATGATGTAAACCTTGGCAAATTCCACAGGTTCATCGCTTTTGTCAACTATGTAACCCTGGACATCACCTTTACTTGTGGTCCTGAAGTTCCATATCAAAGTGGACATCCGGGTCCCTGCCAGGTCCCATCCCAGAACTGTTATCTCATAAGTCCTTCCATAGGTGAGATTCTTATCAGGGACGAATATCATACGCTCCCCCTTCCACTCCAGAGATCCTTTAACATCAAGAACTCGAAATTGGATCGTTTCCCTGTGCATTCTTTCTGAAAATGTTACAGAGATGATATTCTCGGGATCCACTTCATTTCCAACGGGAGAATATGTGATGAATTCAGGTCTGGTCTGGTCCAGTGTGAAACCTGTGATCAATGTGATAGAATTACCGGCTCTATCCTGAGCTTTTATACTGAAAAGGTACTGTCCCACTTCCAGATTGACGATGGTGTAAGAGTTGTCATCTCCAACATCCACCCACTGATTTTCACCAAGCCTTATCTTATAATGGTCAATGCCCGAAGTCGCATCGGTGCCATTCCAGGAGATCACAACTGGTGATGCACTGATGAACGAACCATCAATTGGGCTAAGAATGTGAAGCTTGGGCAGAGTTCCATCGATCGTGACCTCCACTTCATCGATCCTGATGTTCCCTGCCAGGTCAATCGCTTTTACCTGAAAGGTGTAGACTCCATCATACAAACTCCAGAGGGTCTTATCCGTCCTATCGGCCATGTAGGTCCAATTCCAATCATTGGTCCTGAACCAGTATCCTTCAAGCCCTGTGCCGTTGTCTCCACCGGTCCAGGTAACCTTTATCTTTCCATCCTGGGACATCAATCCGTCATCAGGTGTGAGAATTGTAAGGTCTGGTAGATAAGTGTCAACAATGAATGATGCAGCTTCTTCCATTCTGTTCCCCGCTCTATCTATGGCTGCAACCTCAACTCCGTGGATGCCATCTGTTTCGAAAGTGAATGTATGGCCTGTGTCCCAATTTGCACCAGTCCAGTTACAGCAGTCGGCCCTTACTTCAAATCTATCGATCCCGGATCCCATATCAAATCCTTGCCAGCTGACCGTAACGATCCTGCTGGTTATCAGATCCCCATGATCCGGGGAGGTGATGTTCAATATCGGTGTTGTGATATCGACGAAGAAATTGACCTCCTCGACCGTTGTGAATGAAACCTTGTCAGTTGCTGCTATTTGAGCTACATGGGGCCCTTCGGCGAGATCTGTGAAAAGATGAGATCTGTTTAGATCGATGTTCACCCATGGTCCATCATCAAGTTTGATCTCGGTCCTGCTGATCCAATTCTCCTTATCGAAGACCGTCCATTCGATAAATACATCCTGGGTGTTGAGGAAACTGTTGTTTTGTGGTGAAGTGATATTGATGATGGGTGGATTCATTTCCAGACTTACATTGACCATGTTTGACGGATCGCTTTCGATCAACTGGTTCACTGCTGTGATGAAGTACCTGTATTCGCTATATGAATGGGAAACGTCCGTATCGACATAGTTCGGAGTGATCGAACTCACAGAACCAATGTAGGAGAATGGTTCCACAGGGCCTGAACTATTCCTTTGCCTGTAGACATTGTAGCTTTGCACCACTGTATAGTTGGTCTGAACTGGTTCTTCCCATTCAAGATAGATCAGATCCTCATATGGTATGGTTGTAATATTTGTAGGAGGAGCGATCACTGGACATGTTGTCAATGGAGAATGGTCCAGAGGCATGATCGCCCCGCTTGCACCAATGGTATAGGGGTTGTCAACGATCCCATCTCCATCCATGTCCGGTGTTCTCCAGTCTCTCCAGTAGTTGCCGATCCCATCGGTATAGTTCCAATGATTTTCTCCGATGAAGTCATAAGCCTGAAATGTGTCGTTTTTGTAATTGTTTGTTGTCCCGCCGCTGTAGAATACATAATTCTCGTAGATCAGGTTCCTATCGCATCTGTGGAGATGGATACCTTCTTTGAAATTGTCCTTTGGTGAAAAGATAGTGTTCCTGTGGAGTGTGTTCCCATCGGAAAAGATGAGGTATATGCCATACCAGTCCGTGTAGTTGATAATGGAATTATCCATTAGTCTGTTGCTGTTCCCGTTGTAGATCTCTAAACTGTATGATGTGTTCTCGATCACACAATCCCGGATATCCGATGTGTTCGAATTGGAAAGAGTGATCCCGTAAAGGGTGCCCTCTACAGTGATATTGTTCAACGCTATATTTCTGGAGTCGAGGACATGAACTGGTCTGATAACATCACTTAGTGTGAAATTGGAAAGTATTACTCCCTGGGTACCGTGGATAATGATCTGTCCTGCCTCATCCGTATTACCGTCCAGTGTTGTTGAATTCGTTATGAAACGCAAGGGCTTGCCATTTACAGTATTGGTGAGATCTATCTGTGTGGTCCTTAACCAGGGATAGTTGGGATTTCCCGGAGGAATGTAAATTCCTGAGTGTATGAAATCGTTCCTTGAGATATACGATGGCGCTCTTTCCATCCAGATCCCCTGTGGAATATTCTCAATGGTGTTATTGATCACCCTGGTGAAGATGCTTTCATACATCCAGATACCTTGGTCACCACCGGATAGATGGTTATCCTGGATCTCCACCAACGCTGAATGGTCGATGAGTATCGAAACTCCATTGGATCCGTTGATCACATTGTAACTGATATTGATATCACTACCAAAATTCACAGCGATCAATGGAATCGCAGGTGAAGTTCCTGTGTAATTCAATCTATTTGACAGGATCCATAGATCGGAGGTGGTCTCAGTGTCTATGCCTCCGGATCCATCTTTCGTTATCCTGATATCATTGTCAATGACAGTGTTCCAGTAACCTCCGGTAATATCGATAGCGGTCCATGAGCAATCCGATATCTCATTTCCCTGGACTATCGTTCTATTAGTATTGTTCATCGCAAGACCTGTATCTGAGTTTGATATCCTATTCCGGAGGATCATGTTTTCATTTGCTTCATCTATTCCATCTCTGATCTGGATACCGATCGGATTATTGTCAATTGTATTGTTGATGATGGAATTCGAGTCATTGGATATCCTTATCCCGAATTGTGTGTTGTTGGATAGGGTGTTGTTCTCGATCAGAGTCCATCCATAAACGCTGATCCCATCGAAATTCCCCGAACAAGTGTTGTTCCTGATAGAAGTGATACCTATAGCATATATCCCCGGTCTGGAATTGTTGTTACAGGTATTGTTCTCAATTCTACTAGTTCCCCAGTAGACGTAATAATATATCCCTTCTCCACCATTATTGTTGCAGGTATTGTTCTTCAGTATGAAATCTCCCGACCCCCACCAGATATAGATCCCAGCCCAACCAGTAGGACCATTGTTCGAACAGTTATTCTCTTCCAGGATGATCTCCGATGATGATTCGATGATGATCCCTGTGTTGTTATTGAAGGAGCAATTATTTCTGTACAGATACAGGTTATCACTATGTGTTACCCACATTCCGGTGACATTGTTCCATATTATTGTGTTATTCTTAACGAAACCACTTGATGAGTGAATATTCATTCCAACGTAGCAGTCCGATATTGAATTGTTATAGATCTTCAAACTGTTACCGGCCGTGAGCATCCCTGTAGAAAAATTGGTGACCCTATTGTTCTCCAATGTGATATTACCAGAATCAACGACCCACATGCCATGGTTTAAACTGTATCTGATCCCATTAGATGTAATATTGCAATTTCGAATTACCAGATGCAATGAGGTATTCCAGATCTTGATCCCATAATCCCCAGTCCCAGCATTGATCGATAGGTCATTGATGATGTATGGGTCAACTTCACTTCCACTTCCAGCCCATCCTTCGGTAGAGGCCATCGAGATCAGCTCAGGATCAGATTCGATCCTGATCGGATCATGTGAGGCCCATATAGAGGTGATATTTCCATCATTGGGTATCTCACCATTGGACACGAGTATCAATGGTAGAAGCAAAATGATCAATGAGAAAAGTGTTGCTTTGCTTCTGATCATTCCCATACCTCGGCCATCATCCTCGCTGGCTGGTCTAAAGTCCAACTTGTAAGATAATCGGGAGAACTGCACCTTAAACCTTTGGTCCATCTGTGAGGACCTACTCCCTACGACTTCTCCATATAAAGAATCCAACTATTGCAGCGATCACCAAGATTATTACAACCACAATCATGATGTTTGTTACAGTGAAAAGGCCTGAACTATTATTCACAGAAGTATCATCATCGTCGTCATCAGCTGGTTCATTTGTATCTTTGATCTTGAAAGATATCTGAGCGGTACCAGTCGAATATCCTTCCTTGGAAGCGGTTACCTTGATCCAACCATTCACATCGGATCCCACTTCATTCGCTTTGAAGGTCAACAGGAAAGATCCAACTCCTGTTACTTCATCAGAATATATCCCACCTGATCTTTCAACTGTGATCCCTGTGATGTCCAGTGGTTG
>JAUVBH010000210.1 GCA_030591285.1 Thermoplasmatota archaeon | reverse complement strand
TCTCCCTCTGGGGAACGGTCAGGATCCCATGAGTGATGTTCACAAAATGATCACCCTGGGTACTGTTGAAGAACACCCTATACTCCCCGGGGTCCACTCTAAACTTGAGTGAATAGCTCAGACCAATGATCGGATCAAGACCTTCTGCAGGGACAAGGTCCAAGGGGTACCTTGCCTGATCAAGGGTTAGGATCATTGAATCCGGCATATCACCATCAATATCATTGTATGAAATATTGAACCAGTATTCACCATCCTTGGCAGGTTCTACCCTGGGAGATGTTAGGATCGGGGGATCGTCCACGGGAACGACCGATACATTTACTGTGGTAGCGGTAAACAGGTCCTCCTCATCCCTGATCAGCAACTGGACCGATCCGGTTCCATGCATATCTTTTAAGGTTTCCAGTATCAGTTGGAAACCATCAACGCGGGCAGAAAACACTTCCAAATTGTCGGAATTGGCTGTCAGGGTCAATTCTTCCCCAATATCCGGATCGAAAAGATATGGTCCAACATCCAGAATATAGGTATCATCCTCTGGGAAGAAGATGTCTGGAATTGATCCGATGAATTCTGGAGGATAGAACACTGGTAAAAACCGAACGCTAATCTCTTTCTCGACAGAAGAGATCCCATCAGATACGGTGACATTCACTTTGAACTCGGAAAGTGTACCATCGCCATATAGGAAGACCAATTTGGTCATGTTGATATCATAACTGATGTTCGTCGGATCGCTTGTGAAAACTGTAATATTTTCAATGGTGGTATCTTCATCTTGGATAGTAAGGATCATTTCGGTTGGTGTATCCTCCCTAACATTGACAAAGGTCGTAGGGAAGGTCACAAATACAGGATCGTTCACCGGAGTGATGTTGACATCAATATGGTATGATCTTGAGTCGTATCCATCTGACAAGATGATCTTAACTGATTCATTGGAAAGTGTCTCATTGAGATATAGTAGTTCTATTCTCTCCAGGGTCCAATTGTAGGTTACAGAAGGAGTTGAGGATATGAACTCCACATTCCCTACACCGTTCCTATCAAGTATCGAAGTATAATGATAGGCCAGGGAATCCTCGAAGAGATTGAAAGCTGGAGGAGGGGAGTCCAATTCAGGAGGCCATGTATATCTTAGTCTCTCGTTCAGAGCAATGGTGCCGTTGAAACCATAGGTAAGGTTGACGAAATGGGTGAAGGGATTATCTGAGAGTGAAATGTAATATGTCCCATTCTCGGTATCTCTTCCTCCTTGGATGAAGGGATGTCCTTCCAAAAAGAATGGGGGTAATTCACCTGTAATGTTGACTATGTGACTCATTTTCAGAATGCCGTCCTTATCCCTTATTTCAACACGAACCAGGTCCCACAATTGACCAATGTGATTAACAACAATTCCTGAGTAGTATGCAAATGTTCTCAATCTGGATGAATTGTCAAGAACAGATATTGAGGTGTAATTCAAACTCGAGTTGAAGACCTTCAATTCCGAACTGTCGTCCAAAACAAATGACCTATTATCAAACTTAAGGGTTGAATTCCTGATGTAAGCATCAACAGCTCCTGAAGATCTGATAGATATATTTGCTCCAGATATGTTCACTCTCTCAAATCTTGAAACGGAACCAGAACCAAGAATTATCCCTTCCCAACTACCCGCTCGTAGTGTCCCTTTGGGATTTATATTGACATCGGCTCCTTCGCCACCAGCGATCAGGGTTCCATTTATCCCCAAAAAGGCTCCAGTTGCAAATTGAAGCTCTGTCCCTTCCAGAAGTGTGAGCTTGATACCCTGCGGAACCCAGATGGTGGAATTGATGATCACAGGAGATTCCAGAGGTCCCCAGACCGTATCCTCGGTAATGTTCACTTCAATGTAAGTATCATCAACATCTTCGGATCCACTGACCATAGGGATGTCGGACACTGCTAATGGGAATGAACTTACAAGTAGGACTGTAATTATCGCAAGCGAAATTACCGGGGAATTTGGGATAATAAAAGGTCGCATATATCGTCCATTGGACCAATGAACACATTCTATTAATCTTTTGGCTGGGTTGAAAATTACAAGGATTTTTATTGGTTTGTCAGCCGAAAAACTTAAAAAGGTCGGAAAACAGTGGACAGATTAAATTTATAAAGATGTTTGGGTTAGCCAGACGTTAATAGGCTGAATTAGGTCTCTAGAGGCCCCAACAGCTATATCTCGGAGCTCCCAATTGGGAGGAGGTTCAAAGCATGAAAAGAAGTTTCCTGCTGGCACTCTTGATAGTGGCACTTTTTATTGGAACATCCCTACTGGTCTGGGAACCTGGGGAAGGACAGTTTGTTGACAAGTTCAATGGGAACAATGGTGTTGAAGAGGACTTTGTCGTCTTGAAAGGAAGTGGACAGAACCTGTTCGATTCTCACCTATATATTGAACTTGAAAAGAATGTCCCGATCTCACAGGCTTCAATGGAGATCTCTACAGTCTATTCTGACACTGGTCCATGGATCACAAATCCATCAGTTGATGTCGGACTGGATGGGAATCCGGAGTGGGAATTTTCAGGAACAGGATATGGTGATTTTGGAAAGACCACAGTTTTTGCCGATGACTCGGTAATGAGAACAAACACCTATACTGGCAGTCAGAACAAGGTACTTTCCAGTGTGATCCTCCCCGAGGATGCTGAGGTCCATGAATCCGGTATGACCGTGAGAGGGAGGTTCGAACCTCAGATCTCTTCTATGTCCACCCTCGCAACAGGAGGGGCCATCGCGTATACTCCATCCTATATCAGGATCGGTGATCTCACTGGAGACGACGTAAATGACACGATCCTATCAACTGGAAGACCTGGATATCTTTACCTTTACGAACAGACCAAAACAAGGACCTTCGACAGTTCAAGGATCAACTCAATAGCATCAAGTGTATACGATTTCATCATCCACGATGTGGACAACGACGGAGACAATGACATTGTGTACACAACAAGTGGAGGAGTTCTATGGACCGAGAACAATGGAACAGGTTACTTCACCTCTGCTCATCTTCTTGACTCTTCAATTTCTGCCTACCTCCTGGAATCAGCAGACATGGATGATGACGGGGAAAAGGAAATTATTGTCTCACGTCAATCTTATAGCTGGAATTCAAACCAAACCTCGATCCATATGCTGAAAAGGACCACCGGATCGAATTACAATACTTGGCCAATTTACAATACTGGAAGTGGTTCCGGAAGCTCATCGATCAAATTCTTGAAAGTTGGAGATTGGAACAATGATGATTATGTGGATGTGTTTGGTGCATTTTCCAACAACCGTATCTACACATTCGAGAATCCACGATACTCCTCGTATTACACAGATACATCCAATATCTCAACCAAGACCAGATGGTCAGGCAGACATGTATTCTCAGAATCCTATACAATAGTTGGATTCGATGTAGGGGATGTCGATAAGGACGGCAATGCAGATGTTGTAACCGCGCCATATACCTACTACGGATCTAATATTCGATACTGGAGGAACAGAGGATCTGCAAACTGGAACACCTACAATCTGATCTCTGGATATGTATATTATCCAAGATCCGTATCACTTTCCGACCTGGATGGGGACGGATACCTTGATGTATTCTACTCTGCTGGTTCTTCTTACTATAACAACAAAATCGGATGGCTTGATGGTAACAAGGTCCCCAATAAAAGTGGATGGGTGAATAATCCTATCATGACCGGTGCTGACACCTACGGTGTTAACTGCTTTGCGGGTGATATCGATTCAGATGGTTACAGCGATGTTGGTCTTTTCTTCGCTTCAAGCAAGCAGTGTATCGCTTGGTACAACTCTAATCCATATGACGGTTCGAAGATCTCAGCTGGTTTCATCGAGGATGGAGGTCTGGTCGGTCTTTCAGATCTTGAAAATTGCGATGTTGACAAGGATGGAGATGTTGATTTCCTTATTACGGCATACGGATCTGGTACCGTCGGTTGGTATGAAAATGACGGTACACCATTCAACGGGCAATGGGAGTTCAATCGGATCAATGGTGTAATGGTCAGTGGAGCAAAGGAAGTTGCCTGGGGAGATATTGATGGCGATGGCGACATTGATGTCGCT